>REDK01000136.1 GCA_007693535.1 Chromatiaceae bacterium | reverse complement strand
GTTGCCAGAAGATGCCTATAGATTACAATAGCTTGGCGTCACCTTAAAAGGGCTGCTTCGCACAAGAAAGATAGTTCTTCGCCCTGGACGATTGAATCTCACATGCAAGAAATTCTGGAAGGAGGACTGCTCTATCGATAACGCGAACGGCAAACACGTGGTTCTGATGAACGCAGTCAGAAATCTCACCATTCCAGATTGAGCCGCAACCAAGCTTGTCGAAGTCGCCACCTTCCGTAAGGAGCACGTCTCCATTGCGTAGACTGAAGCGTTCTACTCGAGAGGCTGGGACCTCGATCTCTTTGATCGCAGCTAGATCCAAGTAGCCATCTTGAACATTGGCTACGCGAAGATATGGACGTAGTACTGATGGGCCGCTTCGGTTCTCGCTTTTCGACAGGCCGGTTTGAACGTGTGCGACTTGTCTCAGGGGAACTCTGTGCCATTGGGCCGGCAGCTTCATTTATTCAGCCCCCGCCCCTTGCCGTCCAACTGCCGCCCCGCCTGCTCCAGCTTCTCTGCCCCCTTCACCACCCGGTCGAAGTCCGACTCGAACAGCCGGTCCTGCGCGATCCGGTATCTTTCGAACTCGCTTTCGGCGTGTGCCTTGGCGATCTCCGCCGTGACCTTGCCGGCATCCTGCAATACACCGCGGTCGGTGGCCTCGATGAAGCGATTCAGGCGGGTCTCCCAATCCTGCATGGTCATGGGGATCTTGCGCTGCGCCATGTCCTCGGCCACATCCAGGTAGGCGTTGACCAAGCGGGAGAGTTGCGCCAATTCCTGCTCGGTCAGGTAGTTTTTGGCGACGACCACGTCGAATTTCTGAATCTTGCCAAGCGGGGCGTCTTTCCATGTGGTCAGCCCCATGTGCGCCTTTTCGGCATCCGCGCGCTAGTAGACGATCTCGGCCGCCGTCTGCCCGTGGATGGCCCAGTGCAGCTTGTTTTGCACGGTGGCGAAGAAACGCTTGGTGGCCTGCGCCGTCAGGTCGTAGTCGATCGCGGTGGCGTAGATGTCGGTAATCTTCTGGTAGAACTTGCGCTCCGAGAGGCGGATCTCGCGGATCCGCTGCAACTGTTCTTCGAAATACCGCTCGGTGAGGATGGAGCCGCCGCGCTTGATGCGCTCGTCATCCATGACATAGGCCTTGATGGTGTACTGCTCGATGATGCCGGTCGCCCACTTGCGGAACTGCACCGCGCGCTCGGAGTTGACCTTGTAGCCCACGGCGATGATGGCCGCCAGGTTGTAGTGCTGGGTGTGATAGCTCTTGCCGTCGGCGGCAGTTATTCGAAATTTTCGAATAACTGAGCCCGCCTCCAACTCGCTGTCTGAAAACACATTTTTCAGGTGGTAGTTGATGGTGTGGGTCTCCACGTCGTAGAGAACCCCCATCATCCTCTGGGTCAGCCAGATGCTTTCATCCGCATATATGGCCTCCACGCCACCCTGGCCGCTGGCAGCGACGAAGGTCAGGTACTCCGCCGCCGATGAACGAACAAGCGAGGCTTCGTGCTTCCTCTTCATCCGTGCCCCCTGCGCCTCGGTTCGAGCCGAACGCTATGTAGATTCCGAGGAAAGGATTCGAGCGTCTGCCGCAAGGGAGGGGGCAATTTGGCCCCTCCCTTGAACCCGTGACAAATGGTCACAGGTTCGCGCCGCTCGGCGTTCGGTGCCGCCAGTTTCAACCGTACGATTTCTTCGTATGGTTGGCTGGCCCCTGAGCTGATTTCGACCATGCCGAGGACATCCTCGATATGGTCGGTGGTCTGGCGCCTGGCACCGGAGCCGATCTGGACCAATTTCGCCACCCGGGAAAAATGGTGATCGGCCTCGTGTCCGGACTGGCGACAGGCTTCCACAGCCTTGTCGAGCACAGGTTTGAACTTGTCCCAGGCCGCATAGTCGAGCAGCGGTTGCAAATCGCGGGCAAGCCAGTACTCGCCGCCATCAGGATCGAACTGGCGGATGCTTTCGAAGGTCTGGTGGTGTTGGTCGGCGATGGGTTTGTCGGTCTTTTTCATACGCCCAGCTCCTTCAGGTATTGCTTCATCCGCGCCCGCACCTCGGCCAGCTCGCCTTCCAGGCGCTCGATCTCCCGCTCGACGGCGGCGACGTCGATCTCTTCCTCTTCCTCAAAGGTGTCGACATAGCGCGGGATGTTGAGGTTGAAGTCGTTGCCGGCGATCTCCTGGAGGCTGGCGACCTGGGCGTATTTCTCGACCGGCTGGCGGGCGCGGAAGGTCTCCAGGATGCGGGCCATGTGGCGATCGAGCAGGGCGTTCTGGTTCTTGCCGGACTGGTAGTCGCGGCTGGCGTCGATGAACAGCACGTCCCGGCAGGCGTCGCGGGCGCCGCCCTTCTCGCGGGCGCGGTCGAAGACCAGGATGGCGACCGGGATGGAAGTCGTAGGGAAGAGGTTGCCCGGCAGGCCGATGACGGCATCGAGCAGATTTTCCTCGATCAGGGCGCGGCGGATGCGGCCCTCGGCGCCGCCCCGGAACAGCACGCCGTGAGGCACGACCACGGCGACGCGACCCGCCTGCGGCAGCGCGGTCTCGATCATGTGGGTGATGAAGGCGTAGTCGCCCTTGGACTTGGGCGGCAGGCCGCGCCAGAAGCGGTTGTAGCGGTCGGCCTGGGCCTCGTTCGCACCCCATTTGTCGAGGCTGAAGGGCGGGTTGGCCACGACCACGTCGAAGCGCATCAGGCGGTCGGCCTCGACGAGCGCCGGGCTGTTGAGGGTATCGCCCCACTCGATGCGGGCGCCGTCCTGGCCGTGCAGGAACATGTTCATGCGCGCGAGCGCCCAGGTGCTGCCGTTGACCTCCTGGCCGAACAGGGCGAAGTCATTGTTCGGGTTGCCTGGGCTGCCTTGCTGCTCGACCAGTGCGGCGGCCTCGATCAGCAGGCCGCCGGAGCCGCAGGTGGGATCGCAGATGCGGTCGCCGGGCCTGGGCGCGGCGAGTTGCGCCAGTAGCTTGGACACCTGCTTGGGCGTGTAGAACTCGCCCGCCTTCTTGCCGGCGTCCGAGGCGAAGCGCTCGATCAGGTAGATGTAGGTGTTGCCGATCAGGTCCTCGGACACGCGCGACGGGCGCAGGTCGAGCTTGGCGAAGTCGCCCAGCAGGTTCTCCAGGCGACGGTTGCGATCGCGGGTCTTGCCGAGGTTGGCCTCCGAGTTGAAATCGATGTTGCGGAACACGCCTTCGAGCTTGGCCTTGTTGGCCTCCTCGATCTGATCGAGCACGATGTTGATCAGCTCGCCGAGGTTGGCCGCCTTGCGCCGCTCGTGCAGCGCATGGAAGTCGGCCAGGAAGCGGTCCGTGACCTCGCCGGTCTTCTCGTCCCTGAACTCGACGTAGGGCAGGATGAAGCGCTCGCGCGCCAGCCGGCGGCGGATGCGCTCTTCGTTGTCGCCGTACTCCTTCTTGTACTCGGCGTAGTGGTCGGCCCACTGGTCGCTGATGTACTTGAGGAACAGCATCACCAGGATGTAGTCCTTGTACTGCGCCGGATCGACAACGCCGCGAAAGGTGTCGCAGGCGGCCCACGCGGTGTTGTTGACGTCTTGTTGGGTGAGCTGGTCGGTCATTGGGTGGCCCTTTCTGGGGATGGGTGGGCAAGCTTCATCAGCATGTGCGTGGTCAGGCGCTGGCGCAGGGTGGCGATGCGGTTCAGCAGTGATTGTTCTTGGTCAGCCAGCGCGGCAACCTGCGCGATGCGTTGCTGCGTGGCCAGCGAGGGGAGTGGCACATTCAGCGCTTTCAGGGCTTCGGCGCTGATCATGCGTACCGACGTCCCCTCGGAGACCGCCGCCAATTGGGCCTGGGTCGCCGGCGCGTTGAGGTACCAGCACAGGTAGGCGGGCAGCACGTTGTGGGGCCGGATCAGCAGCATCGGCGCCGAGAGCACGGCCGGGCCGATGCCCTCCAGTACCTGCGCCGCCCCATTGCTGCGGCCACGCGAGCGGAACAGCAGGTCGCCCGCGCGCAGCAGGTGGTGGGTCTTGCCCTTGGGCAGCGCTACCCTGATGGCCTCGTCGGCGTGCAGCAGGTTGGCGTTGTCGATGTCCTTCATCTGGATCACGGCGACATCGCCCTGCGGGTCGTGCTCGAGGCGCGACCGGAAGGGGTAGCCCATCTGTACTTCAGTCAGCTCGCCAAGATTCATGTTTGCAAAAACGCCGTTACGACAATCATCATGAGTGCCATCCTAGGTGCCCCGATGTCGCTTGTAAATTAGAAGTAACGCGGTTTCTACAAAATGTGCGGATCGGCTGTCAGGGCCGGGTTGGCAGGAATGGGGTAAGCAAGGCGCTCGTTGCCCCGTAGGGAGCGCGGCTTACCCTGTCGCTTTCGGGGCGGGCCGCAGTCTCCAGGTGCGAATCCTGCCAACCTCGGTAGGCACCCTGACGCTAGAGGGGCCGCGCGCTCGCGCCCCCCGTATACGAAGCTGGCCAGGAAGGACCCGTGCCGTCTCGCCGGGGCATCGTTCCCGTGCCCGGCCGGCCATTGGCATCGAGGGAGGTGAGCATTCCAGAGGCTCACCATCTCCCTTTGGAGAGGAAGCGCCGGGAACCGGGACAGTGGTCTTGTTGCTGGAGCGCTTACGATTCGGCGCATCTGGCCGCGATGGCATCCGCAGGACAAGCGCTCGGAACCCCGCGCCACGCGGGGATTCGCGCAAAAAAAAGGGCCTGGAGACAATCCAGGCCCTTGATGATGGTGGAGGCGGCGGGGATCGAACCCGCGTCCGCAAGCCCTCTGCCGTTGGTCCTACATGCTTAGCCCACTCTATTTTTTTTAGCTTTCCACCGCCCGAGGGGCAGGGCGATTGGTCGGCGATTCCGAATTGGGGTTTTAGCGATTACGGTCCGGACCCCCGCAGTCGCGATTCTGTGTGAGGTTACCCCACGAATCCGCCGTCCACAGACAAGCGACGGTGTGAGGCCCGCTGGGATTAAGCAGCGAGAGCGTAGTTGTCGTCGTTGGCAACTATTGGTTTGCGGATGGTTTTACGAGGTTTCCCGCACCTCGGCATGCACCTCGGGTTTCGTGACCCACGTCGAAGCCATGTCGCCCCCGGTTAACTCCTCAGACAGTGTAGTGCCCGGCTGGTTCCGGGGCAATCCCCACGCTGCTTCCAGTCGCCACTCCGGGTAGTCGCGGTGCGGCATGCCGTGCGCACGCCGGGAGGTCGGGGCCTGGTCGCAACGAACGGGGCGCCTGGTCCGGCCCCTGGTCCGGCCCCGGCCCCGACCGCTTGGCGAGATCCTTCCCGCGGGGCGGCCTCAGCGGCTGATGGCGACTCCGGCTGGCAGTTCCACCAGCATCCGGATCGGCAGATGGTCGGACAGCGCATAGGGGACCACGCCGGCCTCGGTGATACGCAGGCTGGGCGAGACCAGGATGTGGTCCAGGTTCTCCGCCGGACGCCAACTGGGGAAGGTCTTCAGCCCGCAGTCGAGCCCGCGCAGCCCGGAGGCGGCAACGGCCATGCGCAGGGTGCGCGAGCCACAGCCGCAATTGAAGTCGCCCATCAGCACGACGAAGGGGTACTGGTGCGCTACCGCCACCAGGTATTCTAGTTGCCGGCGGCGGGCGCGCCAGCCCAGGGCGAGGTGCAGCACGCAGACGGCCAGGGAGTCGCCGCTGCTGGTGGGGAACTCGGCGACCAGGGCGCCACGGCCGGGCAGGCCCGGCAGGCGGTGCTCGATGATGGCGGCAGGCTGCAACTGGCTCAGCAGGCCATTGCTATGGCGGGCCAGGGTGCCGAGCCGGCGGTTGATCTGGGCGAACCAGTAGGAGTAGCCGGCCTGGTGGGCCAGATACTCGGTCTGATCGATGTGGGCACTACGCAGGCTGCCGGCGTCTACTTCTTGCAGGCCGACCAGGTCGTAGCCATGAAGTTGTGCGCCAATCTGGGCCAAGTTACGGAGCCGGGCGGCATGGGGCAGGATGTGTTTCCAGCCGTTAGCCAGGTAGTCGCGGTAGTGGCGAGAATGGATGCCGGCCTGGATGTTGTAGCTCAGCAGGCGCAGTCGATGGGGGGCGGCTGCCGGATCGGGCGATCGCGGCGCTGGATTGACTGCCGGAGCAGGCAGCACCAGACGGCCGGCCGGCCGTCTGGGGATGGAGGCCGGACTCTCCGGCATCATGATGTCGATGTGGTCATGACCGCGGTCACGGTTGTCGGGTATGGGTCTGGATGCGACGCTTAAGAATTGCTGAGTCTGAGTCTTTAGTTTCGGTCTCTGGCCCAGCTCTGGATCCGCAACCTACCCGGGTCGCTATTGCCGAAGGCCCTGAACGTAGTTGGCGACTGCGGCAATCTCCCGATCGGTCATCCGTGCAGCCACTCCGCGCATCATGCCATTAGGATCATTGGCGCGTTCGGTGGCGCGGAAGTGCTTGAGAGTCTGCTCGGTATATTCGGCAAATTGACCGGCAATACGCGGGAATTTGCTCAGGTTGTTGCCGAGGCCCGCCGGCCCGTGACAGCCAGAACAGGCGGGGACGCCCGCTTGTGGGTTGCCGCCACGATAGATGGTCTCGCCGAGTTCGACCAGCTCCGGGTCGGCGATGCCGCCGCTCTGCGGCAGGCTGGAATAATAAGCGGCGAGATTGACCACCTCGTCCTCGGTCAATGGCATCGCCATTGGCGACATCTGTGGATTCCAGCGCTCGTTGTTCTTGAAGTTCATTAACTGCTTGTAGATGTAGCGCGGATGCTGGCCGGCGAGCTTGGGCCAAACCGGCTGACCTGGGATTCCGTTGCCGTCGAGACCATGGCAGGCCTGACAGATCTGATTGGCCTTCTCCTTGCCTTTCTCGGGGTCGCCGATCTGCTCGTTCGCTTGGACCAGAGCAGAAAACAGTGCTGCCGCGAGCAATCCCGTAATCAGAAAAATCTTCATGACATCTACCGTTGTTGTCGTTCGGTGTTGAGGGCGCACACCGGCAGGACCGGCGGCAGCGACGGTTAACCCCGCATTGTATATCAGAGCCTTCGGATATGGGTCAAACCGCACGCTGGGCGAACGCTGCCATGGATCAACGGCAGTCGCATAAGTTCCCGCTCTGACCAGGGTCGGGAACTGCTCGGAAACCTGGCCAACCGGCTGGCCGTGGCGCGACGCCCGCTCGCCATGCTTCCGCGGTATCCGCACTACTGTGCTGACGGGGAGCTGCCTCCCGTGACCGGCGCGGCCACCGGGACCGACAGTTCGAGCTGGCTGCCGTCGTCAAGGGTGAGGGTCAGGGGCAGCGTGGTATCAGCCTCCAGCGCGCCGCTCAGGCCAATCAGCATCAGGTGCAGGCCGCCGGGAGCGAGTGCGACCGTAGTCCCGGCGGGCAACTCGATACGCTCGACCTGGCGCATGCGCATGATGCCAGCGTCGCGTTGATGAGTATGCAGTTCTACCGCCTCAGCGACTGGGCTGGTCGCGGCCACCAAGGCGCGATCCGCGGTCCCCTGGTTGGTGATGCTCATAAAGGCGGCACTGTGGGGCGTGCCGGCCGGCACCGCCCGCGCGTAGGGTGTGGCGATGTCGAGTTCAGTGGCGGCATCGGCCGCAGCGGCATCGCTGCTGACCATCTGAACGGCGATCAAGGCAAGCACCGACAAGGCCAGCAACAGGGAGAGAAAGGACAGATCGCTGAGATGCTTGGTCATCGCGGACTCCGATCGGGCGAGGGGCTGGCGGGAATGGGCTGTGGCGCGAGCGGTCGCAACGAAGACCGCGATTAGGGACGGCATGAGGCCTGGGGCAGCGCCTCAGTCCGCGGGCAGGCTGGGCAGCAGTTCCCGCAATTGGGTACGGATCTGCTCGGCCGGCGTGGCATGGTCCAGCGTGGCCACCAGGCGACCAGTGGGGTCGATAAGATAGGTATAGGCCGAATGATCGATCACGTAGCCAAGGGCCGAGCCGGGCTGCTCGGTGCGCTGATAGGCGGCCCCATAGGCTGCGGCGGCGGCGGCGATCTCGGCCGGACTGCCGGTCAGGCCGAGGATGCGCGGATGGAACGCGCTAGTGAAGGCGGCCAGGCGCGCCGGAGTGTCGCGTTCGGGGTCGACACTGACGAAGACCGGCTGCACCGCCGCCGCCTCGGCTGGCTCCAGACTGCGCAGGGCCAGGGCGATCAGCGCCAGGTTGGTGGGGCAGACATCGGGGCAGGTGGCATAGCCAAAGTAGAGCAGCACCACTTGACCGCGCAGGTCGGTCAGGCTGACTGGCCCATCCGGACCATGCAGGCGGAACTCCCCGCCGGCGGGAGTGCCGGTCAGGCCGAGCGCCGCATGGCTGCCGGGTGTCGGCGGCGCCGGATCCCAAATGAAGACCAACCACAGCAGGACCGCGGCTAGCAGGGCGATCAAGATCAGTGGCAGCGCCTGAGTCAAGCGGCGGTCAAGTGGCATATCGGTCGGGTTCCGGGCGTAGCGGGGCACTCATAGCTCGGTCGCACGATGAACGATGGCAAGCTGGATGTAATGTTCGGCGGCATATTCCAGGTATTCCATTTCCAGGTCGGTGAGGGCGCGGCTAGCGCGCGCGGGCGCGCCGACGTACAGAAAGCCGCCCTGGAGCACCTTGCCCGGGGGGACCACGGCACCGGCGCCCAGCATGGTGCGCGGCTGTAGCAGGGCGCGGTCGAGCACCCGGGCGCCGATGCCGATCAGGCACAGGTCGCGGATCTCGCAGCCGTGCAGGACCGCCTGATGCCCCACGGTGACGCGATCATGCAGGATGGTGGGTGCCCCGCGTGGCAGGAAGCGGCTGTCGTGGGAGACATGTAGGATGCTGCCATCCTGGATGTTGGTGCCGGCGCCGATGCGGATGCGATTGATATCGCCGCGCACCACGCAGGTGGGCCAGAGCGAGGATTGCGGGCCGATCTCGACATCGCCGATGACCACTGCGGTCTCGTCGATCCAGGCATCTGCCGCGATGCGTGGCTCGATCCCCTGAAAGCTGCGCACATTGTTCATCAGGGCCCCTCTCGTTCAGCATGCCGGCAACCGGACTGTCGGCAATGGGCGCATATGCTAGCACGCCAGCATTCCCGTTGATGGCTGCTGGCCGGGCGCCCGGCCCAGCTCTGCTATCCTCGCCCCAGTTAAGGCCCCGTGCGGGGTCAGGTTCGCAACCGCGGGAGGAGTCAGCCCATGTTTCAGCCCCGATCTGCCGCCCAGCCCTGCTCCGGCAGGTGCCGGTCACCGACGCCCGCCCCGATCGCGCGCGCGCGGCCAGCGCCGGGTCGGCGGGCAAGGCGGGGATCGGGGGCGGGATCAGGCGCGCGGTTGGCCGTGGTGGCGATGCTAGGCCTGCTGGTGGCGGGCCTCGGTGCAGCCGCGGCGGCCGCGACCCTGTCGGCGACGACCACGGCCGGGGTGGCGGCAGCTGTAGCGCCGGTGCCGACCGCATCGGTCCTGGCGCAGCGCGGCTTCGAGTTGGACGCCGGGCCGCCGCTACCACGCAGCATGCGCGAGCACGACCCGGGGCAATGGGAGGAGACCGAGGCGGTGCAGTTGCCGCCCTGGCCGCGGGCCGAGGACCTGGTCACGGTGCCGGTGGACGGCGACGACGGCCGCTTCACCTATCGCATCGATGCCCGCAGCCTGCGCACCAGCCCCGATGGGGTGGTGCGCTATACGCTGGTGGCGGAGGCGGCCGGCGGGGCGCGCAATGTCTCCTACGAGGGACTGCGCTGCACCCCGCATGGCACCTACAAGATCTATGCCTATGGGGCCGACCAGGGCTTCATAGCCACCGCAATCGCCGACGACTGGCTACCGATCGAGCGTCTGGGTGCTGATCGCCTGCGCTACGACCTGTGGCGCCACTATCTCTGTGTCCCGCGCCTATTCCAGCCGCGCCCCCGCGACGAGCAGCTCCGGCTGCTGCGCAGCGGGCGGGTCCCGCGGGTGGAGAATCGCGGGTTTCTGAGTGACTGAACCAGCTATCCCCGAGGACCGCCAGCATGCCGAGCGCCTTGCGTCAGCGCGCCAGCGCCGCCCTCGCCCGCCCTCGGGCGCGCGCCAACATCCGCCGTGCCATGGATGGCCTAGTGGCGAAGCGGCTGGCCGTCTTCCCCGACGAGGAGGAACTGGAACGCCTGCGCGATCAGGGCCAGGCGATCCGCGATGAGGCCCTGGCGCGGCTGCCGCAACTGCTGGAGCAACTGGAACAACGTGCGCAGGCCAATGGGATCGCGGTGCACTGGGCCGCCGATGCCGCCGCCGCCAATGCCATCATCGCCGGCCTGATCCAGGCCGCGGGTGCCAGTGCGGTGCTCAAGGGCAAGTCCATGGTCTCCGAGGAGATCGGCCTCAATGCCCATCTGGCCGGCCTGGGCATCAGTGCGATCGAGACCGATCTGGGCGAGCTGATCCTCCAACTGGCCCACGAGCATCCGTCCCATATCGTCGCTCCGGCGGTGCACAAGGATCGCGCCGAGGTCGCCGTCCTGTTCGCGCGCGCCTTTCCCGAGCTGCTGCCGGCCGACTTCGACCCCGCTACGGTCAGCATCGAGACCCTGACCGCGCTCGCCCGACAGGTCATGCGCACCCGCTTTCGCGATACCCCGGTCGGCCTCTCCGGGGTCAACTTCGCCGTCGCCGAGACCGGCACCCTGTGCCTGGTCGAGAACGAGGGCAACGGGCGCATGAGCACCAGCGTCCCGGCCGTGCACATCGCCGTCACCGGCATCGAGAAGGTCATCCCGCGGCTGGCTGACCTGGCCCCGTTGCTGACCCTGCTGACCCGCAGCGCCACCGGGCAACCCATCACCACCTATGTCAACCTGATCAGCGGCCCGCGCCGTGGCGATGAGCGCGATGGCCCGTGCGCGGTGCACCTGGTGCTGCTCGACAACGGCCGCAGCCGCATCCATGCCGACCCCGAACTACGGGCCACGCTGCGCTGCATCCGCTGCGGGGCCTGCATGAACCATTGCCCGGTCTATACCCGCATCGGCGGTCATGGCTATGGGACGGTCTATCCTGGCCCCATTGGCGCCATCCTCGAGCCGCAGTTGCAGGGACTCGCCCGGCAGGGCGAGCTGGCCCAGGCCTCCACCCTGTGCGGGGCCTGCGCCGAGGTTTGCCCGGTGCGCATCCCGATCCCGGCCCTGCTCAACCGGCTGCGCCATGCGCAGGCGGAGGGCCCCTGGACGGGTCCCGACCCGGCGGCCGCCGGCCGCGACTGGCGGCAGGCCCTGCTGTGGCGCCTCTGGGCGCTGATCTATTCGAGCCCATGGCGCTATCGCTGGCTGAGCCTGGCGCTCACCCGCCTGCGTGGGCCGCTCGGTCTGCTGGCCGGGCGCGGTGCCCTCCCGTTGGTCAGCACAATATCGGGGGCCACCAGGGAACCGGTGCAAATGTAGTCATT
>REDK01000090.1 GCA_007693535.1 Chromatiaceae bacterium | reverse complement strand
TCAGTTGCTGCTTGGGCGGCAGTCGCGGCACCGAGAGTGCCGCTCCCACGGGGAGGGTGGTGTGGGAGAGGCACTTGGTGAGTTGCGGTGGGGGCCAGCACTGCCTGATTGGCTGTGGGAGCGGCACTGGTGTTGGTGCCGCGATCTTCCCTGCATCCAGGTACCCTTCAGTTGCTGCTTGGGCGGCAGTCGCGGCACCGAGAGTGCCGCTCCCACGGGGAGAGTGCCGCTCCCACGGGGGTGGTGGTGTGGGAGCAGCACTGGGTAAGTTGTTGTAGGAGCACCACTGCCTGATGCGCCTTGGCGCGTGCTTTACAGCGATCTGCAACAGATCACCGCTATCGAATCCTCAGCGCTGAGACGCCCAACATGGATCTGTAGGGCGGATAAGGCGCGCTGCGATGTGGCTGGGGGGTGCGCCGGAGTTGGTGCGCGCCGCATCCACCAACCGGCGGCAATGTCGGTGCTGCCTTCTGATGGGGGATTGCCCGCCTGCCCATCCCGATGGGACTGCTATGACCAACGCGAGTGGCGGGGTGAACGCCTCATCCCGGTATTTCGATGCGACTGCCGGGGACGATGCTGCGCAGCTTGCGGGCCAGCGTCTGCTTCGCCCCCGCGTCCCCATGCACTAGGCGGATCTCGCGCGGTGCCGCCGGGATGCCGCGGACGAAATCGATCAGGTCCTGCTGGTCGGCATGCGCGGAATAACCACCGATGGTATGCACCTGCGCCCGTATCTCATAGCGCTCGCCGTCGAGCATGACATGGCCGTTACGCGGGCCGTCACGCTGGATGGCACGCCCCGGGGTGCCGGCCGCCTGGTAGCCGACAAACAGGATGTCATGCCGCGGATCCCCGAGCATCGCCTTGAGATAGTTCACGATGCGCCCGCCGGCGCACATGCCGCTGGCGGCGATCACGATGGCCGGCTGGCGGCTGTGGGCCAGGTAGTTGACCAGGTGCTGGTGCTCAGCGTGGCTGCCGACGGTGACCAGTTGCTCGAAGGCCAGCGGGTGGCGGCCGGCCTGCAGGCGCGCCTGGGCCTCCTCATCCCAATACTGGCGCAGGCGCTGATAGCCAGCGGTGAAGTCGGCGGCCAGGGGCGAGTCGAGTACCACCTGCAGTTCTTGCCAGGCCGGGCGGGCCTGGGTGCGGTCGGTGGCGGCGGGGCCATGGGCGTGGAACAGGGCCTCGAGTTCGTAGAGCAGTTCCTGGGTGCGGCCGATGCTGAAGGCGGGGATGACTATGGTGCCGCCGTCAGCGAGGGCGTGCTCGATGACCGCGCGCAGGCGCTCGCTGCGGGTGGTGCGATCGTCGTGGCAGCGGTCGCCGTAGGTGCTCTCCAGCACCAGCACATCGGCCTGCTCGGGCGGCCGCGGGCCGGGTAGCAGCGGGGTGTTGGGGGCGCCGAGGTCGCCGGAGAAGACGCTGCGCTGGCCGTCGGCGTCGATCTCGACATAGGCGGAGCCGAGGATATGCCCGGCGCGTTGCAGGCGGATGCGTGGGTTGGCCGCCGTTGCCCTTGCGGTGTCGGCGGACCCACTTGCGCCGGGGGCGGCAGCGAGCGCGGTCCACTGGTCGTAGGGGAGGGCACGGATGCGCTGGCGCAGCACGGAGAGCACCTGTTCGATCAGCGCCTGGTTGCGGGTGAAGCCGACCTTGAGCGCGTCTTCGAGCACCAGCGGCAGCAGTTCCGCCGAGGCGCGGCTGCAGTAGATCGGCCCGCGGTAGCCGGCGGCGAGTAGGTAGGGGAGCCGCCCGACGTGGTCGATGTGCACGTGGGTGATGATCAGCGCCTGGAGCGAGCCGATCTCGAAGCCGATCTGCAGCTGATCGGCGCGGGCACCATCGGGGCCAACCTCGTCGCCCTGGAACAGGCCGCAATCGATGAGCAGGGCGCGGCCGTCATCCAGCGTCAGTTGGTGGCAGGAGCCGGTGACACCGGTGATGGCGCCGTGATGGGTGATGCTGGGCATTGGGGCGGTGGTTGGCGATGCGAGCGGAACGCGGGATCAGGTCGTGGGACGTCGCGTAGCGAGGATAACAGGTCGGGTGCCAGGTCGATCGCCCAGGGCGGGCGCCACGCCGACCAGCGGCGTGAGAGGCGTCGGTTGGGGTCGGGTAGGGCGTGCAACCGCAGGTTGCGCACCGATTGGCTGGTCCGCCGTTGCCGCCCCCGACGGTTGCCGCCGCGGGCGGATTCTGATTCCATCGGTGGATGCCACGCATCCAGCCCCTGCCATCTCTGCTGATCAATCAGATCGCCGCCGGCGAGGTGATCGAGCGCCCGGCCTCGGTGGTCAAGGAGCTGCTCGAGAACGCCCTCGATGCCGGGGCCACCCGGATCGAGATCGAGATCGACCAGGGCGGCAGCCACCGCATCCTGGTGCGCGACAATGGTCATGGCATCCCCGGCCCCGAACTGCCCCTGGCCCTGGCCCGGCATGCCACCAGCAAGATCGCCAGTCTGGCCGATCTCGAGGCCGTCGCCACGCTGGGCTTTCGCGGCGAGGCCCTACCCAGCATCGCCGCGGTGGCGCGGCTGACTATCACCTCCCGGGTGGCCGGGGCCGAGCATGGCTGGCGCATCGAAAGCGATGGCGGCGCGCTGGCGGCGCCGGCGCCGGCGGCGCATCCCCCGGGGACCAGCGTCGAGGTCCACGATCTCTTCTTCAACGTGCCGGCGCGGCGCAAGTTCCTGCGCACCGTCAAGACCGAGTTCGGGCACGTGGAGCAACTGGTGCGGCGCCTGGCGCTCGCGCGACCGGCGGTGGGCTTTCGCCTCGGCCACAATGGGCGGCCGGTGTTCGATCTGCGCCCGGCGAGTGCCCTGCCGTCCGCGGTGACCGCCGCCGCGCGGCCGGCAGCGGGCACGGAACCGGCGCCTGATGCGCCTGATGCGCCTGATGAGAATGATTGGGCAGGCGCCGGGCTGGCACCGGAGCCGGTCTGGGCGGCGGCCCTGGCCGATCGCCTGACGACCCTGCTTGGGGCCGAATTCGTCACGCAGGCCTTGGCCGTCGAGGCGACGGCGGTGGGGATGTCACTGCGGGGCTGGATCGCGCGTCCCACCTTCGCCCGCGCCCAGGCCGATTTTCAGTTCTTTTTCGTCAACGGCCGGATGCTGCGCGACCGGCTGCTGACCCATGCCCTGCGCCAGGCCTATCAGGACTGCCTACAGCACGGGCGCCAGCCGGCCTGCGTGCTGTTCCTGGACCTGCCGCCGCAACTGGTGGACGTGAACGTGCATCCGGCCAAGCAGGAGGTGCGCTTTCGTGAGGGCCGCCAGGTGCATGATTTCATCTTCCGCGCCCTGCACCGGCGCCTGGCGGCTGGGGCCGTCGGGCCGGGTGCAGCACCCGCGCCGGCCGCCGACGCGCCGGCGTCACCTGGGCCGGCCGCGGGCGGCTGGCAGCAGCCGTTTCCGCTGCAGGTGCGCGATGCTCGCGGTGGCTATGCCGCCGGGTTTGCCTTCCAGCAGCCGGCGCCTGCTCCCGCTGCGGCGCCGGCAGCGAGTCCGCCGCTCGGGTATGCCCTCGCCCAGTTGCATGGGGTCTATGTGCTGGCCGCGGCCGAGGATGGGCTGGTGCTGGTGGACATGCATGCCGCCCATGAGCGCATCGTCTACGAGCGCCTCAAGCAGGCCCATCATGCTGGCGAGCTGCGTCGCCAACCCTTGCTGGTGCCGGTGGTGTTGGCCCTGAGCCCGGCCGAGGCCGACCTGGCTGAGGCGCAGCAGGCGCTGCTGGCCGAACTAGGGCTGCTGGTGGGCCGGCTGGGGGCGGAGCGGGTCGTCCTGCGCGAGGTCCCGGCCCTGCTGCACCGGGCCGACCCGGAGCAACTGTTGCGCGATGTGCTGGCCGATCTGGCTGCCGAGGGCAGCAGTGATCGGGTGCGGATTGCCGTCGATGCGGTCCTGGCGACCATGGCTTGCCATGGCGCGGTGCGGGCCAACCGGCGTCTGACCCTGGACGAGATGAACGCCCTGTTGCGCGACATGGAACGTACCGAGCGGGCCGACCAGTGTAATCACGGGCGCCCGACCTGGATCAAGCTCTCCGCGACGGCCCTCGACCGGCTGTTCCAGCGCGGGCGCTAGCGGTTCCCGAGCGGGTCCAGGCGCAGCATGCCGGCCGCCCAGGATGCCGCCGTCGATCGACCCCTGGCGATTGCGGTCATGGGGCCGACCGCGGCGGGCAAGACCGAGCTGGCCCTGGCGCTGGCCGCGCGCCTGCCCTGTACCATCATCAGTGTCGATTCGGCCCTGGTCTATCGGGGCATGGACATCGGTACCGCCAAGCCGGCGGCGGCCATCCAGGCCCGGTTTCCGCATCGCCTGATCGATATCTGCGATCCGACCGAGGCCTATTCGGCGGCGCGCTTTCGTGCCGATGCCCTGGCGGCCATGGCGGCGAGCCGGGCCGCTGGTCGTCTCCCGCTGCTGGTGGGCGGCACCATGCTCTACTTCCGCGCCCTGCAGCAGGGGCTTGCGCCGCTGCCGGATGCCGATGCGACAGTGCGGGCGCAACTCGATGCGCGCCTGGCACGGGACGGACCGGCGGCGCTGCATCGCTGGCTGGCCACGGTGGACCCGGCCGCTGCCGCGCGCATCCATCCGAATGATCCGCAACGGGTGCAGCGCGCCTTGGAGGTCTGGTTGGTCAGCGGCGAGCCGATGAGCCGGCTCTGGCAGCGCGCGCCGGCCGCCGCCGACGGGTGTCCCTATCGGTTGGTGAAGCTGGTGCGGGCACCGCGCGCGCGCGCGGTGCTGCATCAGCGTATTGCGCGGCGCTTCGACGCGATGTTGGCCGCCGGCCTCGAGGACGAGGTGGCCCGCCTGTGGGCGCGCGGCGATCTGACCCCGGACCTGCCGTCGATGCGTTGCGTGGGTTATCGGCAGATGCTGCAATACCTCCGCGGCGAGCTGGATTATGCCGGCATGCGCGAACGCGCCATTATCGCGACCCGGCAGCTCGCCAAGCGCCAGTTCACCTGGTTGCGGGCGGAGTCGGACTGCATTTGGCTGCACGACGAGGCGCCGGTCCTGCCCCGCGCGCTGGCCCGTGTCCAGGCGGCGAGCGGGCCGGCCGGGCGCTGAGAGCTGGTGAACAACCGCCGACCGACTGCGGACACGCCCGCGACGGCCGGTGATTTTTTGCCACCTCTGAGCGCAGCCCCGCGGCGGCGACCGGCCTCATCGACAACGGCCGCGCACCAGACGAGCGCGCCCGGGCGCGCGCGATTCGGCACCGCTCAGCGACTCGCTCTGTGATACCTTTTCCGCCTTGGGCAGCCCCAGCCCAGCCTCGGGGTGTCCCGTGCACGCATCCGGCGTCGTCCGCCGGATGTCTCAAGATGACCTAGCCGCCAACCAGCAGCACCTGTCCGCGGCCGGTCGGGTCCGTGGCAAGGCTGGTATAACGGCCTGTTGCGGGTTGCCGCCAATCGCCAGAGCCGCGCGGCAGCGGAACAACCGCGCGGCGATACAACAAGGAGCCTAACCATGTCTAAGGGCCAAAGCCTGCAAGATCCCTTTCTGAATGCCCTGCGCAAGGAGCGGGTGCCGGTGTCGATCTTTCTCGTCAACGGGATCAAACTGCAGGGCCAGATCGAATCGTTCGATCAATTCGTCGTGCTGCTCAAGAACAATGTCAGCCAGATGATCTACAAGCACGCCATCTCCACCGTGGTGCCGGCGCGCAACGTCAAACTGCCGCCGATCATGCCCGAGGCCGATGCCGAGGAGGGCAACCACTGAGCGCGCCGCGGCCAGCGACCCTGACGGTGCCCCCGACCCGGGTCTGGTGCCGGCCCGGGCCGGTCATGGCGTGCGCGCGGGTTTGCCAGGGTGACGGTCAGCGAGTGTCCGGCCAGCGCATGGCCTGCTGCGCCACCCATGTTTGAGCGCCCGCGCGCCGGCGAGCGCGCCATCCTGGTCCAGGTTGCAATCGGGCAACCGCTGGAGCCCGATGCTGCCGCTGAGTTCCGGCTGCTGGCCAAGGCCGCCGGCGCCATCACCCTGGCCGAGATCACGGCTGCCCGGCATGCCCCGGAGCCGCGGCTGTTCATCGGCAGCGGCAAGGCGGCCGAACTGCGCGATGCGGTCGTGGCCACCGCGGCCGAGCTGGTCATCTTCAATCAACCCCTGAGTCCGGCTCAGGAGCGCAATCTGGAGCGCCACCTGCAATGTCGGGTGGTGGACCGCAATGGTCTGATCCTGGACATCTTTGCCCAGCGGGCGCGCTCTTTCGAGGGCAAGCTGCAGGTGGAACTCGCCCAGTTGCGCCACTTATCCACTCGCCTGGTCCGCGGCTGGACCCACCTGGAGCGACAAAAGGGTGGCATCGGCCTGCGGGGTCCCGGTGAGACCCAGCTCGAGACCGACCGCCGCCTGCTGGGTAAACGCATTACCCAGCTCAACGAGCGGCTGGCGCGCATCGAGGCGCAGCGCACCCAGGGGCGCCGCGCCCGCGCCCGTGCCGAAGTCCCGACTCTGTCCCTCGTCGGGTATACCAACGCTGGCAAGTCCACGCTGTTCAATCGGCTGACCGCGGCCGGGGTGTTCCAGGCCGATCAGCTCTTTGCCACGCTGGACCCGACGCTACGCCGCTTGCCGCTCCCGGAGGCCCCGGCCGTGGTGTTGGCCGATACCGTGGGCTTCATCAATCAGTTGCCCCACGAGCTGGTCGCCGCTTTCCGTTCCACCTTGCAGGAGACGCGCTCGGCGCAATTATTGCTGCACGTGGTGGATGCCGCTGCCGAGCAGCGCGACCGGCGGATCGCGGACGTAGATGCGGTGCTGACTGAGATCGGTGTCGACAAGCTCCCCCGTCTCTTGGTGTACAACAAGATCGACCAACTCCCGGGCCAGTCCGCGCGCCTCGATCGCAATGCCGATGGACAAATCGAGCGCGTCTGGCTGTCGGCCGCTGACGGGACCGGGATCGATCTGTTGCTGGCCGCGCTGGCCGAGATCTTCCGCGGCACCCTGGTGCAGCGCCGGCTGGTGCTGGGGCCGGGGGAGGGCGGTCTGCGTTCCTGGCTCTACGGTAATGCCCGGGTGCTGACCGAGGCGGCGACCGAACAGGGCGGCTGGGAGCTGCTGGTCGAGGTCTCCGACGCCCAGGCGGCACGACATCTGGATGCGCGGACCGATGCGCCACGACCAGCGGTCGATGTCGGAGAACGGCCGGGTTTCAGCCAGGACGCAGAGGCTGGGACGGATGTCGAGACGGGTCCGGCCCGACCGTCCGGCACGCCGGGTGATTCCGCGGCGCAGCCAGACCCCGGCGCGGCTCGCCTGAACACGGGGGTGCAGTGAGTTCGGTCATCGGCCCCAGGGGTGCTGGCGCGGATGTGTTGGCGCGGGCGTCGCTGGCCAGGGTTGGCGCTGGCATTGTTCGGCATGCGGCGCGACCCGTAGAATAGGATGCACGGGATGGCCTTGATCATTGCTGCGACCAAGTGGGGGGCCGACTGCGTCGTCAGGCCATCTTGGCCTGACATCGTCAGGGCTGGAAGCCCTGACTACGCAGGGCTCACCGGCGGATGGTCGGGATAATGATCAAGGCCCACGGGATCGGTGCAACCGTCCGGGCGCTGTCCCGGACAGCAATGCCGGGTGCGACGGGCGCTTGATCTGTCGCCGCAAGGGCGGCACTTTTCCCCATGTTGGACGGTCGGACAGTCACCGGTCGCTACCAAACGTGCCCCCGCAAACGCCGGCAATGGTCACGGCGGCGGCGCTGCCGGCAGCGTCACAGCATCCATCCACGCAGATCACTTTCACTGCTAGCGGAGACATTATGGCCTGGAATGAGCCGGGAGGCGGCAACAAAGACCCCTGGGGTAGCAACCAGGGCAATCAGGACCCGCCGAATCTGGACGAGATCGTGCGCAAGCTCCAGGAGCGGCTCGGCGGCCTGTTCGGTGGTGGCGCCGGCGGCGGTGGGAGCAGCGGCGGCGGTCTGGGGCCGAATATCAGTAGCAAGGCTGTCGCGATCGTGCTGGCCGTGCTGTTCATCGGTTGGATGCTGACTGGCATCTACATCGTGGCGCCGGCCGAGCGCGGCGTCGTGATGCGTTTTGGTGCCTACGAGAAAACCACCGGTCCCGGGCCGCACTGGCACATTCCCTGGCCCATCGAGATGGTGCGCATCGTCGACGTCGATGCGATCTCGTCGTTCAGTCATAAGGCGGCCATGCTGACCAAAGACGAGAACATCGTCGATGTCGAGCTAACGGTGCAGTCGCGCATCGAGGATGCAGCCAACTTCCTATTTCAGGACCAGAACCCGAATAAGACCCTGCGCGACGCCACCGAGACTGTGGTGCGTAAGACCATCGGCGGCAACAATCTCGACTTCATCCTGACCGAGGGCCGCGGCGCGGTCGGTACGATCATCGAACAACGGGTCCAGGATTTGATGAATCAATACAAGACTGGTCTGTTGGTCACGTCGGTCAATATGCAGCCGGCCAAGCCACCGGAGCAGGTCAAAGAGGCCTTCGACGACGCGATCAAGGCGCGCGAGGACAAAGAGCGGTTGGAGAACAAGGCCGAGGCCTATTCGAACGAGATCTTGCCACAGGCCCGCGGCGAAGCAGCCCGGGCGCTGGCCGATGCAAAGGCCTATCGTGACCGGGTCATCGCCTCGGCCGAAGGTGAGACGGCACGCTTTACCTCCGTTCTCACCGAGTACACCCGAGCGCCACGGGTGACCCGCGAACGTCTGTTCATCGATACCATGGAGCAGGTGTTGGCCGAGAGCAATAAGATCCTCATCGACGTACCCGATGGCAACAGCCTGATGTATCTGCCCTTGGATCGCATCATTCCGAAAGACGCCACCGTGGCGCCGCCGCGGACGACCCTGCGCGATACGCTCGACGGCCTGCCAGATCCCGATCTGACCTCGACGGCCGCCCGCATCCGTGATACCTCGCGCGAGCGGAGAATGCGCTGATGGATGACAACAAGAAACTTCTGCTGGCCGGCGCGGTTGCCCTGTTCGCGGTGCTGGTCTACAGCTCGGTCTTCGTGGTTCAGCAATGGGAAACCGCCATCCGGCTGCGGCTGGGCGAGATCGTCGCCAGCGATATTCAGCCGGGTCTGAACTTCAAGGTGCCGCTGCTCAATCAGGTGAGGAAGTTCGATGCCCGCATCCAGACCCTGGATTCCCGGCCCGAACGGTTCTTAACGATCGAGAAGAAGGACGTCATCGTCGACTCCTATGTGAAGTGGCGCATCAATAATGCGGCACAGTTCTTCCGTTCGACCGGCGGCAGTCCCGAGCGCACCGGCCAACTGCTATCTGAGCGAATCAGCACCAGCCTGCGTGACGAGTTCGGCAAACGCACCATCAAGGAGGTGGTGTCCGAGGACCGAGCGGAACTGATGGAGGCGCTGACCAAGCGCGTCGACACCCAATCTGCCGAGTTTGGGATCGAGGTGGTGGACGTGCGGGTGAAGAAGATCGATCTGCCCCCGGAGGTCAGCGAGTCGGTCTACAATCGCATGCGCGCCGAGCGTGAACGGGTCGCCCGTGACCTCCGCGCCAAGGGGGCCGAGGCAGCCGAGCGAATCCGCGCCGACGCCGATCGTCAGCGCACTGTCATCATCGCTGACGCCTATCGCGAGGCCGAGGAGACTCGTGGTCTCGGCGATGCTAGGGCCGCGGCCATCTATGCCGACGCGTTCAATGAAGACCCGGACTTCTACGCCTTCTATCGCAGCCTGAACGCTTACCGCTCGGCCTTCGGCCAGCCTGGCAATACCCTGGTGTTGTCGCCTAACTCGGACTTCTTCCGCTTCTTCGGTCAGCAGGGTGGTGGCGATACCAGGTTGGCCGCGCCGGCTTCGGCACCGGCACCGGCATCGCCATCGGCCCCAGCAACCGCGGCCGATCCGCCGCTGGTCGCGCCCGCCGCTCCTGAGGCCGCAACCCCGCGGCCGCCAAGCGATGGCGCGCCGGCCCCAGTCGGCGGTGGTCCTAGCGGCAGTCTGAGCGCCACTGGCGACTGATCCTAATTCCCCGCGGGGAATCGCTGTGCAAGTCTGGGTCCGGGTCTGGGTCCAGGCCGGGTCCAGCCCGGGTCCAGCCCGGGCCTCAGACACCAACACTGGTCTGGCCCTGCCGGCAACTCGACTTGGCGCCCGTTGCGGCGCTGCCGCCCATCCGTTCGAGGTCGCCATGGCGCCCCGACCACGGCGGATCCGTTCTGATCCCGGAGAATGCAGGTGAGGCGCAGCGGCTGCTTGCGCAGGCGTTGCCTGCGCCGGTAGGAGCCCGCTTGCGGGCGATCGGCCGCCCGGTCGCCGGCAAGCCGGCGCCTACGGCGCGCAGTCGGCCGCCCAGGGGGTAGCACGAGCCCGGCCGGCGCCGACGCGATGCCCCCGGAGGCGGGGTTTTCCCAGCGCACCCCGCCGAGGATCGACCCGACCATCAACCGTTCAAACCCTCTCGAACAAGGTCGCAGAACGGATCAGCCCTGCTGCCCCGACTCCCGCCGTGGACATCCGGGCTGCCTTCTGCAATCATCTGGGGTTGATCACTGGCGCCGGTCAGCAAGACCGACTCGCCCCCTGCACGGGGTCGCTTAGCCGCCATCCCGGTCCGGTCCCGATCCACCGCCGGTCTCCGTCCCCAGACGCCCGCTCTCCCCTCATGTGGCATCACCTGCTGCTTGCCTTGGCCCTGATGTTCGTCTTGGAGGGCGTGCTGCCGTTCCTCGCTCCCGATACCTTCCGGCGCATGCTGCTGGAGGCGGCCGGGCATAACAACCGCAGTCTGCGCCTGTTGGGTTTGGTCAGTATGGGCGCCGGGGTCGGGCTGCTTTACCTGGTCAACTGAGTGGGGCAACCGGTTCCGCTCGCGCGAGGCACGCAATGAACGAGGAGCGCTGGCTGCTGCCCGCCGGCATCGACGAGGTCTTGCCTCCCGAGGCAGCCGAACTCGAATCGCTGCGGCGAACCCTGCTCGATGTCTACCACGCCTGGGGCTATGAACTGGTCATTCCGCCCTTCGTCGATTATTTGGACAGCCTGCTCACCGGGACCGGCAGCGATCTCGACCTGCAGACCTTTAAGCTGACCGACCAGCTCAGTGGGCGCATGCTCGGCATCCGGGCCGACATGACCCCCCAGGTTGCCCGCATCGATGCCCACCAGCTACGGCGGGAGGCGCCCACCCGCCTGTGCTATCTGGGCACAGTCCTGCATACCCGCAGCGATGGCTTTGCCGGTTCGCGCAGCCCGTTGCAGATCGGCGCCGAGATCTACGGCCACGATGGCCCCGAGAGCGATGTCGAGATCCTGCGCCTGCTGGTGCAGACCCTGGCTGCGGCCGGTATCGCCACCCCCTATCTCGATCTCGGGCACGTCGGTGTGTATCGTGGGCTCGCGCGGGCGGCCGGGCTCGATCGTGGCGATGAGATGCGCCTGTTCGATGCCCTGCAGCGCAAGGCGACCACCGAGATCGCGGCCCTGATCGCGGCCACCGGGATCACCGGCGCCGTTGCCGATATGTTGCTGGCCCTGCCAGCGTTGAACGGCGACGATGCCCTGGCGCAGGCGGCAGTGGCCCTGCAGGCGGCGCCGCCACCGGTGCAGGCGGCCCTGGCGCGCCTGCAGCAGGTGGCCGCCGAACTGCAGCGCTGGTTGCCGGACCTGCCGGTGCATTTCGATCTGGCGGAACTGCGCGGCTATACGTATAAGACGGGGGTGGTGTTTGCCGCCTTCGTGCCCGGATGGGGCCTGGAGATCGCCCGTGGCGGGCGCTACGACGATATCGGTCGGGTGTTCGGGCGGGCGCGGCCGGCGGTCGGATTCAGCACCGATCTCAAGGGTCTGATCGCGCTGGCCGATGCCCGTACCGCGGTCGCCACCACCACCGTGCTCGCCCCCTGGGATGCCGATCCGGATCTGCAGGCTGAGGTGGCGCGCCTGCGGGCAGTTGGCTATCGGGTACTGAATCTGTTGCCCGGTCAGACCGGCTCGCCGGCCGAGCTGGGCTGCTCGGCGCTGTTGCAGCATGGCCCGGAGGGCTGGCAGTTGCTGCCGATTGGCGCCACCGGCACCTGACTGTCACGCCCGCCAGCGGCGAAGAAGCCGCAGCGATCGGCGGTGAAATCCGCGCGATCACCGCGGGCAATCCGAGTACACTGTCGGCCTTTGGCTGCAGTCGGAACGGGCCGTGCGCCCTGCCTGTTGGCGGCCGGCAGCGCCACGCGGTCGCCGGTCGCGCTACGCGAATCCAGATTTCACTGCCGGTAAGAGATTGACGAAGGCATGGGTAAGAATGTCGTTGTGATCGGCACCCAATGGGGTGACGAGGGGAAGGGTAAGCTGGTCGACCTGCTCACTGAGCGGGCCGATGCGGTGGTGCGCTTTCAGGGTGGGCATAATGCTGGACATACCCTGGTCATCGATGGCGAGCAGACCATTCTGCATCTGATCCCATCCGGCATCCTGCACGCTGACGTGCAATGTCTGATCGGCAACGGCGTCGTCTTGTCGCCGTCTGCCCTGCTCCAGGAGGTCGGCACCCTGGAGGCCCGCGGCATTCCGGTGCGCGATCGCCTGCGAATCAGCGCTGCCTGTGCCCTGATCCTGCCCCATCACATCGCACTCGACCTGGCGCGGGAGAAGGCCCGCGGGACCAAGGCGATTGGCACCACCGGCCGGGGCATCGGGCCGGCCTACGAGGACAAGGTCGCCCGCCGTGGCATCCGCCTCGGTGAGCTGCTCGACCCCGCCCATTTCGAGCAGCGGTTGCGCGAGGTGCTGGAATACCACAACTTCGAGCTGACCCGTTACTTCCAGGCCGCGCCGGTGGACCTGGCTGCGAGCCTGGACGAGGCGCTGGCTTTGGGGGAGGAGATCGCGCCGATGGTGGCGGATGTGGTCGAGCTGTTGCAGGGCCTGCGACAGGCCGGCTGCAACGTGTTGTTCGAGGGCGCCCAAGGCGCGCTGCTCGATATCGATCACGGCACCTATCCTTATGTGACCTCTTCGACCACCACTGCTGGCGGAGCGGCTAGCGGCAGCGGGGTCGGGCCGCTGGATCTCGACTATGTGCTTGGGATCGTGAAGGCCTACACGACCCGCGTCGGCGGCGGCCCCTTCCCGACCGAGCTATTCGACCAGGATGGCGACCATCTGGGAGCCCGCGGCCATGAATTCGGTGCCACCACCGGGCGCAAGCGTCGCTGCGGCTGGCTCGATATGGTCGCCCTGCGTCGCTCCTTTGTGGTCAACAGCGTGCGCGGGCTGTGCATCACCAAGCTTGATGTGCTCGATGGCATGGAGACCCTGCGCATCTGCACCGCCTATGAACTGGACGGTCGGGAACTGGACGCGCCGCCGGTCAGCGCCGATGAACTGGCGCGCTGTGTCCCCCGCTTGATCGAACTACCTGGCTGGCGCGAGACGACCGCTGGTGCCCTGTCCATGGCGGACCTGCCGGTCGCGGCACGAGACTATCTGGCGAAGATCGAGGAACTCGGTGGGGTGCCGATCGATATCGTCTCCACCGGTGCCGATCGCGCCCACACCCTAGTCGTGCGTCACCCCTTCGACGACTGAGCAAGCGTCACCGGCGGTCCTGCTCGCGGCGCGCTCGCCGCTGGTCCGACCCTGTGTGTGCCCTCGCCGGCCGCGCTGGCGGGTGCCGTGACAGGACCTCTGCTCCCCGGCCGCTGCCGAGGCCCTGCTGGGTGCCACCGCAGCGCCTATCCGGCCCCGATTCAGCCCCAATCGAGTTCGCTCCGGCCTGGGGTCGGCGCCCGCCGCTCGCGTGCACCGACCCCGGCCCCGGCGCCGACCTCGCGGAGGATCCTGCTTATGATCGAGCACAGCCTGTTGATCGATGCACTGCGCCTGCTCGGCGCCGGGATGGGCATCGTCTTCAGCTTCTTGCTGCTGTTGGTCGCGCTGCTGCGACTGATGTCCTGGGTGGCCCACCGGATCGCGCCTCCGGGTCCCGAGCTGTCGTTGCCACCCACACCGCTGGCCGCCGGCGACGTCGCCCTAGTGGCCGTGATCAGCGCTGCCATCGCGCGCTATCGTGCCGCCCACCGGCCAACCCGGGGGCGGCCGCCGCCCGCACGGCCAGCGTCCCGACCCTGACCGTCTATTCAGCGGTTCACGGTCCTGCCCCCTCCTTCAGACCGCACTGGTCGGCGCCTGCCGGGCGTCGGACCGGCGCCCCATCCAGCCCGCTCTGAGCCGAGCCCGGAACACGCCCGATGAATCAGACCAATCCCCTGCGCATCACCGATCTGGTGCTGCGCGATGCCCATCAGTCCCTGCTGGCCACCCGGATGCGGATCGAGGACATGCTGCCGATCGCGGGCAAGCTCGACCAGGTCGGCTTCTGGTCGCTGGAGACCTGGGGCGGGGCCACCTTCGACGCCTGTATCCGTTATCTGGGGGAGGACCCCTGGGAGCGCCTACGGCAGCTGAAAGCGGTGATGCCCAAGACCCCCCAGCAGATGCTGCTGCGCGGCCAGAACCTGCTTGGTTATCGCCATTACGCGGATGATGTGGTGGAGGGCTTTGTCGAGCGCGCGGTGAAGAACGGCATGGATGTCTTCCGCATCTTCGATGCGATGAACGACCTGCGCAATCTGGAGCAGGCGGTGCGCGCGACGCTGGCGACGGGTGCCCATGCCCAGGGCACGATGTCCTACACGGTGAGCCCGGTCCATGACCTCGATTACTGGGTGGACATGGGTCGACGGCTCGAGGACATGGGCTGCCATTCCATCTGCATCAAGGATATGGCCGGTCTGATGCGGCCGTTCGTGGCGGAGGCGCTGGTCACGCGGCTGAAGGGCTGCTGCACGATCCCCGTCGCGCTGCACTGCCATGCCACCACCGGGCTCAGTACCGCGTCCATCGTCAAGGCGGCCGAGGCCGGCATCGACATGGTCGACACCTCCATCTCCTCGATGAGCATGACCTATGGCCATTCGCCGACCGAGTCGGTGGTGGCGGTCTTTCAGGACACGCCCCGCGACACCGGGCTGGACCTGATCCTGCTGGAGGAGATTGCCGCCTATTTTCGCGAGGTCCGCAAGAAGTACGCCCGCTTCGAGGGCTCCCTGCGCGGTATCGATTCGCGCATCCTGGTGGCGCAGGTGCCCGGCGGGATGCTCACCAACATGGAGAACCAATTGCGCGAGCAGGGGGCCGCCGACCGCATTGATGAGGTGCTCCAGGAGATCCCCCGGGTGCGCGAGGATCTCGGGTATCTCCCGCTGGTGACCCCGACCTCGCAGATCGTGGGCACCCAGGCGGTCCTGAATGTGCTGACCGGTGAACGCTACCAGACCATCACCAACGAGACCGCCGGGGTCTTGCGCGGGGCCTACGGTACCACCCCGGCCCCGGTCAATGAGGAACTGCAGGCGCGCGTGCTGGGGGAGGGCGGGGTGCCGATCACCTGCCGTCCGGCCGACGAGTTGCAGTCGGAGATGGCGCGTTTGACCACCGAACTGCGTGAGCGCGCGGGTACCGGCCAGATCGCGCTGGCGTCCGGCGAGCGCCTGGCCGACGACGTGCTGATCTATGCGATGTTCCCGCAGATCGGCCTCAAGTTCCTGGAGAATCGCGGCAATTCGACTGCCTTCGAGCCGCCACCCTGGGAGCTGGATGGGGCCCCGACCGCAGCCGTTGTGCCGGCCGCGGCGGAGCCAGCCGCGGCACCCGTGCCGGCCGCCGCCAGCGGCCCCGAGGCCTATCGAGTGGAGGTCAATGGCGTCGGCTACGACGTGGTGGTCGCCCCCCAGGGCAGCGTCGAGTCCATCACTAGCGCGGCTGGGGCCATCGCCCAGTGGACCGCCCAACCCACCTCCGCCCCGGTGGAGCCGGTGGTCTCGGTGGCCACCCCGGTCGCCTGCATGGTCGCCGCGCCGCTGGCCGGCAACATCCTGCGCGTCGGGGTGCGCCGCGGCCAGCAGGTGGCGGCTGGCGAGGTGTTGCTGGTGCTGGAGGCGATGAAGATGGAGACCGAGGTGCGTGCCCCCGCTGCTGGTACCGTCGCCGAGGTCCATGTCAAGGAAGGCGACGCAGTTGGCCTTGGCGCGCCGCTGCTGGCCCTGGGCTGACTCGATGGACGAACTGCAACTCCTGTGGCAGTCCATGGGGCTGGCCAACCTGGGCTGGCGCGACGCCCTGATGATGGCGGTGGGCGCTGGGCTGATCTATTTGGCCATTGCCAAGAAGTTCGAGCCCCTGCTGCTGGTGCCGATCGGCTTTGGTGCGCTGCTCAGCAACATCCCGGTGGCCGGCATCGGGGGTCCCGAGGGGATACTCGGTCAGGTCTATGCGGTGGGTGTAGAGACCGGCATCTTTCCGTTGCTGATCTTTCTCGGGGTCGGCGCGCTGACCGACTTCGGTGCGCTGATTGCGCGCCCCTCGACCCTGCTGCTCGGGGCGGCCGCCCAATTCGGCATCTTCGCCACCCTGCTGGGGGCGGTGGCCTTGAACTTCCTGCCGGGGTTCGATTTCAGCATTCAGGACGCATCGGCTATCGCCATCATCGGCGGGGCCGATGGGCCGACAGCGATCTTCCTGGCCTCGCGCCTGGCCCCAGAACTGCTCGGGGCAATCGCCGTGGCGGCCTACTCCTATATGGCCCTGGTACCCATCATTCAGCCACCTATCATGCGCCTGCTGACGACTAAGAAGGAGCGTGCGGTGGTGATGGAGCAGTTGCGTCCGGTCTCGCGGTTGGAGCGGGTGCTGTTTCCGTTCGTGGTGCTGCTGCTGTGCGCCCTGCTGCTACCATCGGCGGCGCCGCTGATCGGGATGCTCACCTTCGGCAATCTGCTGCGCGAGAGCGGCGTGGTGGAGCGTCTGAGCCGGGCCGCTCAGAACGAGATCATTAACATCGTCACCATCCTGCTCGGTCTGGCGGTGGGCTCGCGGCTCTCGGCGGACAAGTTCCTGACCCTCGAGACCCTGGGCATTTTGCTGCTCGGCGCTTTCGCCTTCTGCATCGGCACCGCGGCTGGGGTGATCATGGGCAAGATCATGTGCCGCGCCACTGGTGGCAAGGTCAACCCCCTGATCGGCGCGGCCGGGGTCTCGGCGGTCCCGATGGCGGCGCGGGTGGTGAACCGGGTCGGGCTGGAGGCCAATCACAACAACTTCCTGCTGATGCATGCGATGGGGCCGAATGTGGCCGGGGTGATCGGCTCGGCGGTGGCTGCCGGGGTGTTGCTGGCCCTGACCGGTTAGGCTCGTCGCACGACCCCGATGCGCCGCGGCAAGCCGTTTGCCGGCGCGTGTTGCTCACCCTGCAGTGCCAGGCCGGTCGCACGGCGCGCCGGGTTTTTCGTGGATAATGCCGTCTCCCCGTCGCTGCGTCCCTAGTTGTCCGTCATCTGCCCATGTCCTGCCCCTCGCCCGCACTCTCGTCCCCGCTCCGACTCGGCATTCCCAAGGGCAGCCTGGAGGCGGCGACCATCGATCTGTTCGCCCAGGCCGGCTGGCGCATCCGGCCCCATTCCCGTCACTATTATCCGGATATCGATGATCCGGACCTGCGCTGCGCCCTGGTGCGCGCCCAGGAGATGGCCCGCTACGTCGCCCATGGGACCCTGGACCTGGGGCTGACCGGGCTGGACTGGATTCTGGAGACCGAGACCGAGGCAGCGGTGGAGCAGATTGCCACGCTGACCTATTCCAAGGCCTCCGATCAGCCCAGTCGCTGGGTGCTGGTGGTCCCCCAGGGCTCGCCGGTGCAGCGGGTCGAGGACCTGGTCGGCTGCAAGATCGCCACCGAACTGGTGGGCTTTACCCGCCGCTACCTGGCCGCGCGCGGGATCGAGGCCAGCGTCGAGTTCTCCTGGGGGGCCACCGAGGCCAAATGCGTCGAGGGGCTGGTGGATGCGGTGGTGGAGATCACCGAGACCGGCAGCACCATCCGCGCCCACGGGCTGCGCATCGTTGCCGATCTCCTGGTCACCGAGACCCGCTTGATCGCCAATCCGGCAGCCATGCAGGACCCGGCGCGGCGAGCCAAGATCGAGCAGATCGCGCTGATGCTGCAGGCGGCGCTGGCGGCACGCCACAAGGTGGCGCTCAAGTGCAACGTGCCGGCCGAGCGGCTGGAGGCAGTGGTGAGCCTGTTACCGAGCCTGCATGCCCCCACGGTCAGCCATCTCACGGATCGGCGTTGGTTAGCGGTAGAGACCATCGTCGATCGCGCCGCGGTGCGCGACCTGATTCCGCGGCTGCGCGCCGCCGGCGCCGAGGGCATCCTGGAGTTCGCCCTCAGCAAGATGGCCTAGCGCGCTGCAACGCCCGCCGTCGCTGCCCCTGACTGCGATGCCGGGCGGCTGGCCGAGTTGTGCGCGGGCGCGCCGATGCGCTGGTGTGGGTGGCCGACGCCGAGGCCCGGCGGCCCGGGTGGACATCGCGGCCAGCCGCTAGCGGCGGTGCCGCTGCTTACGCGCGGTGGAACGCGAGCAGCCGGTCGATCTCGCGGTCGATGGCGTCGCGATAGCCGCCATCGGCAATCAGGATGCGGTCGCGCAGCCCGCCGGCCCAATCGGTGTTCTCCAGCATCACCCCGCCCAGGCCGAGGCCGGGATCATCGTGCAGCCGGTGGGCGCCGCTCAGGACACTCCAGCACAGGGCCCAGCCGCGCACCGTGTTGCGCACCTGATAGCCGCCGCCGCCGGTGGCCAGCACCGGCTTGCCGAGGCCGACCACCGTCTCGCTGATCAGGGCGTGCACATTGTTGGTCAGGTGCAGATGGGCGAGTGGGTCCCCGGCCAGTGCATCCATGCCCAGTTCCAGCACGATCACGTCCGGATCGAAGCGGCGGATGGCTGGCCAGGCGCCCTGATGGAAGACCCGCTCGAAGGCGCCATCGTAGGTGCCCACCGGCAATGGGAAGTTGAGCGTGTAGCCGCGCCCGGCGCCAGTGCCGGTCTCGGTCTCGAAGCCGGTGCCCGGAAACAGGGTATGACCGCTCTCGTGCAGCGAGACTGTCATCACCTCGGCGCTCGCGTAGAAGGCGTCCTGCACCGCATCGCAATGATGCACGTCGATATCCAGCACGAGCACCCGCAAACCGGCGGCGCGCAGGGCTAGGCAGGCGATGACGATATCGTTGACATAACAGAAGCCGGCAGCGTGGTCGGGCTGGGCATGATGGAAGCCGCCGGAGGGATTGAAGACGACATCTGCGGTGCCGGCCAGGATCGCCCGTGCCCCGGTCAGGGTTCCCCCCGCGGCCAGCGCGACGTAATCGTAGACCCCGCGGAAGAGTGGACAGTCCGGGGTTCCGAGGCCGGCCTGCAGAGCCTGCTCGGGGGCGATGGTCCCCGCCCCGGCGGCCTGTAGGGCGTCCAAATAGGCCGGGGTATGGAAGGTCTCCAGCTCGGTGCGGGTGAGGGGCCGGGGCGCGATCTTGCGGGTCTGCGGCCCGTCGAGCAGGCCCATGCGCGTCACGATGGCACAGGTCTTGCCGGCACGGGTGGTCTTGAACGGGCAGGTGGCCGGATAGCCGCCCTGGTCGAGGGCCTCGGAATGGATGAACAGCTTCTGCATGGGGTGTCTCTCCACCGGCGCCAGCGCCTGGCCATACTCATTGGACCCGATACTGGCACACATTAGACCCGATACCGGCGCACGGTATCCAACAGGGCGTCGGGGTCTACCGGCTTGGTCAGGAACCCGTCCATGCCGGCGGCCAGGCATTGCTCGCGGACATCTTCCGCGGCGTTGGCAGTGAGGGCATAGACGGCCAGATGCTGGTCTGCTGGCTCCTGCTTGCGCAGCCGCTCGGTGAAGCCAATGCCGTCTAGGCCCGGCATGCGTAGGTCGATGAAGGCGACATCGAAGTGCTGGCTGCTGCTGGCCGTGGCCAGGGCCTCGAGGCCATCGCGGGCCAGGGTCACCAGCGCCCCCTGGCGCTCCAGCATGCGGGTGATGACCTTGGCGGCGATCACATTGTCTTCGGCCACCAGGATGCGTACCCCACTGGCGGCCTTGGTCGGGCCGGTGTCGGGTGTGGGCCGCCGGGGATAGCGGTCGGTCGGGGCTGTCGGGTCCAGTGTCTGCTGGATGGCCGCGATCAGTTCCTCGCGCAGAAACGGCTTGGACAGACAGGTGCAGTTGAGCTGGCGCAGCTCCGAGCGGCGCTGGCTGTAGGTCAGTAGCAGATAGGGTACGCCGCCGTCGAGCAAGCACCGAAATCCCCGGAGTACTGCCATCAGGTCGACGTGTTCGGGGGCGTCGGCCAGGATCAGCAGGTCCACGCCGCTTGCCTCGCGCAACGCATCCGGCAGGCGGCCGATGTCGTTTTCAACAAAACAGATCATGCCAAGCTCGTCGCAGGTTGCTGCGATCAAGTCGCAGAGGGTCTGATTGCGCTCGTAGATCAGCACCCGCAGGCCCGCGAGGCTGCGCCCGCCGCTGGCGGGGATGCCGTCCAGGACCGTGTCGCAGCCGTCCGGGGCGTCGGCCCCCGCTGCCATCGGCAGGGCCAGGCGCACACTGAAGCAGGTGCCGCTCCCCACGCGGCTGCTGACGTCGATGCCACCCCCCATCAGGCTTGCCAAGTCGCGGGCGATGGTGGTCCCGAGGCCGGTGCCGCCGTAGCGGCGGGTGGTGGAGATATCGGCCTGATTGAAACCCTCGAAGATGCTCTGGAGCTTGTCCTCTGGGATGCCGATGCCGGTGTCCTCGACCTGCAACAGAACGTGCGCGTGGGGCAGCTCGGCGTTCGACGGCACCCGGCGGGCCCGCACCTGGATCTCCCCGCGCTCAGTAAACTTGACCGCGTTGCCGATCAGATTGAACAGGATCTGGCGTACCCGAAGTTGGTCGCCCAGCAAACAGGGGGGCAGGTCCGGGGCGATGTCGCAGATCAGCTCCAGGCCCTTGCTCAGGGCGTGGCTGTGCATGACCTCGCAGACCTCTTTGATGGACTTGCGCAGATCGAACGGCTTGTGCTCCAGTTGCAGCTTGTTGGCATCGATCTTGGAGAGGTCGAGAATGTCGCCGATCAGCGCCTGCAGGGTGCCGGCGGAGCTGGCGATGGCATCGGCATACTCGCGCTGCTCGGCGCTGAGGTCGGTGGCGCGTAGCAGGTTGGCCATGCCGAGCACGCCGGTCAGCGGGGTGCGCAGTTCGTGGGTCATGTTGGCCAGGAACACTCCCTTGGCCTGATTCGCCTGCTCGGCGGCGCGTTTGGCCTCGCGCAGCTTGCGCAGCAATGAGGCCTGGTAGAGTGGCAGCAGGATCAGCATCAGCACATGGAAGACCGCATTCCAAGCCGCCACCGCCCAGGTGCCCAGCGCCGCCAACACGATATTGTAGGAGAGCGCCGCGGCCAGCGCCGCGACGGCCAGATGGGTGCTGCCATAGCGGGCACCGGCGGAGATGAACACCCAGATGTAGACCAGGTAGAAGGGATTGAAGGCATCTCGAACCAGATATAAGGCCAGGCTGACGGCGAAGATATCCAAAGAGATTCCGAGGTAACGCCGCGCCTCCCAGACCGCGCGGTGGATGACACTGGTCAAGATCCCCAGGTTCAGGAGCAGATAGATCAGGAGCAGCGTGAAGAAGAGGTCGTAGTCGAAATCGAAGATCCCGGCCCAGGCGCCGAAGCCGAAATACAGCAGGGCAAACAGCCAGAAGCTCAGCCGCACCAAGGTGGACTGGAACTCGGGGTTGGCGCGCAGGCGCTCAGGGATGCGCTCGACCAGGCTCATGATGGCTGCTACCTCGTGGGACGGGGAGGGGACGCCGGAAGTGCGCGGCAGGTGCGCCTGCCGGCCGCGATCCAGTCGGCTGCCGGCCCGGGTCGGCAGGGTTTCGATCTGGTATATTAGCCAATCCAATACCACGCCGGCTGATTGGTTTTGCCGGTGCCGGGTGCGCGCTGGGCGTACGGTAGGAGTGGGCCGTCGGCGGCGACCCGCGCCGGAAGCCCTCGTGGCAGTGCGCCGGCATCGCTGCCGCCATAGCCTCACCACATGAGACGGGGAGTTGAACCCTATGTCAAAGAAGCATCCGATTGTCGCCGTCACGGGATCGTCCGGCGCCGGGACCACCACGGTCAAGCGCGCCTTCGAGCACATCTTCTATCGCGATGGCATCAATGCGGCGGTGATCGAGGGCGACAGCTTCCATCGCTATGACCGCGCGGCGATGAAGGCGGAGATGGCCAAGGCCGCTGAGGAGCACCGTAACCTGAGCCACTTCGGTCCTGAGGCCAATCATTTCGATCTCCTCGAGGAACTCTTCTCCACCTACGGCGATACCGGTCGTGGCCGGCGACGCTACTATCTGCACAGTGACGACGAGGCGGCCCATCACAATGCCCGGCTCGGCACCCAGCTCGGGCCCGGCCAGTTCACACCCTGGGAAGACCTCCTGCCCGGCACTGATCTGCTCTTCTACGAGGGCCTGCATGGCCTAGCGAAGACCGAGACGGTGGACGTTGCGCGTCATGTCGACCTCGGGGTCGGCGTGGTCCCCATCGTCAATCTGGAGTGGATTCAGAAGATCCATCGCGATAACTTGGAGCGCGGCTACTCCGCCGAGGCGATCGTCGATACCATCCTGCGCCGGATGCCCGACTATATCTGTCACATTACCCCGCAGTTCTCGCTGACCGACATCAATTTTCAGCGGGTCTCCACGGTGGATACCTCCAACCCCTTCATCGCCCGCGACATCCCAACCCCGGACGAGAGCTTTGTCATCATTCGCTTCAAGGAGCCCGAGAAGCTGCAGGTCGACTTCCCCTATCTATTGGCCATGATCAGCGATTCGTTCATGTCGCGGCGCAATACCATGGTGGTGCCCGGCGGCAAGATGGGGTTTGCGATGGAGGTGATCCTGCAGCCCATCGTCGAGCGCATGATGGATTCGCGCAACGTCTGAGGCGTATTGCCGGTCATGCCGGTTGCCTCGGGTGGAGTCGCCTGGGGTGGCTTCGGTACCGGCACGGACGCCCCGTCCTGGGCGCGAAGCGGGTACGCTGCATGTGCTGGTTGATGGCTGGGCTCACCCGCAAGGCATCCGCGCCCGCCCATGCTCGCTCGCCAGCAGCCTAGGGTCGAACCGCCGGCCTTGTTCGTTATCGCGGCCTGGGGCTCGGCCTGGCTGCGCCGTCAGGGCCTTCGGCCCTGATCAGGTCAGGCCAGAATGGCCTGACGACGCAGTCGGCCGCCGCTCTGGCCGGAGTGACGATCGAGGTCAAACCGCCCGCCGATACGGCCTGCTGGCGCCGACGGCGACCTCCAGGGGTCGCCCGATCGGCGGCGGCGGAACCCGATAGTGAGATCCCGATGCCAGCCGACGCCCCGACCTTCGTGCTGTTCGATCGTGCCCATCTGGCGTCGCTTGCGATCATTGCCGTGGTTGCCTTCGCGTTCCCCTGGCTGATGCGCCGTCTTGCCCCGCTGCGCTGGCAGGTGCGCATTGGGGTCCTGCTCGGGCTGCTGTTGTTGCTGCTGGAACCTCTGAGCATGTGGTTGCGGGTGCAGGTCTACGGCGATGCGTTGGCGCTGATCCTGCCGCTGCATCTGTGCGGGCTGGCCATGCTGCTGACCGCGGCCACCCTAGTGCTGCGGAGCCACCGCGCGTATGAGGTCGTGTATTTCTGGGCCTGGGGCGGTACCCTGCAGGCCCTGTTGACGCCTGACTTGCGTCTGGGTTTTCCCGATCTTCGCTATATCAGCTTCTTTATCGGCCATGGTTTGATCCTTGTTGGCGTACTCTATGCCACCCTGGTCTATGGCTTCCGGCCCTACGCCGTTTCGATCCTGCGCTCGATGGCCGCGCTCGCGCTGACGGCCCTGCTGATCGCGCCGATCAATTATTGGCTGGGGGCCAATTACCTCTATCTGTCGCGCAAGCCGGAACAGGCCTCGTTGATGGACCTGCTCGGTCCCTGGCCCTGGTACATCCTGAGTCTCTCGCTGTTGGCTGTCCTCTCCAGCGGGCTGTTCTATCTCCCCTTCTGGATCCGCGACCAACTCGGGCGGGGGTCGCTGGCCCGGGCCGGATCGGCTTGAGCGGCCGAACTCTGCGCTGTTGGCCGGGAGCGGCAGGGCACGACCACCGCAGCGTTCAGTGCCGGTCTGTGTGCCGCCTCCCCGAACCGGGGCGACCGCTCATCGGCGGTGTTGGCGAAGCAGTCAGCGGCGCGACCCGCGCAGCCCCCTCGGTACCACGGCCCGCTCGCCCTGCTCGAACAACCATTGCACCGCCAGCGCGAATAGGGCCGACGGGATCGCACCCTCTAGGATCAGCCCGATGTCATCCCGGCGGATACCGGCCAGGATCGGCTGGCCATAGCCACCGGCCCCGACCAGTGCCCCCAGGGTGGCAGCCCCGACATTGATCACCGCAGCGATCTTGACGCCGGCCAGCAGGGTCGGCAGGGCCAGCGGCAGTTCGATGCGCCACAGCCGCGCGCGCGCTGGCAGTCCCAGGGCCTCGGCGGATTCGATCAGCGGGGCAGGGATGCCAGTGAGGCCGGCATGGGTGTTGCGCACGATCGGCAGCAGGCTGTACAGGAATAGGGCGACCAGGGCTGGGCCAGCACCGATGCCGAAGAAGGGGATCATGAACACCAGCAGGGCCAGTGCCGGGATGGTCTGAGCGACCCCCACCACGGCCAGCACGCCCTGGCCTAGGCGCGGGCGATGGGCGGCGACGATCCCCAGCGGTACCGCCACCAGCACCGCAGCGGCCAGCGAGACGCCGACCAGCAGGGCATGCTCGCCGGTATAGCGCAGCAGGCGCCGGGCCAGGCCGTCGGCGGCGACCGCCTTGACGATCCCCAGGCGCTCGCGCAGCAGTTCGCCGGCGACCTCGGCCTCGCCGCGACCGTCCAGCTTCACCGCCGCGTTCATCGCGATCATCGCATCGGCATCGATCAGCCCCAGTGCGTGCTCCAGCGCGGCCACTGCTGCCGGATTGCGCGCAGCCAGGTCGTCCCGATACAGCAGCACCGCCGCATAGCGCGGGAAATAGCCGCGGTCGTCTTCCAATGCCAGCAGATCGTGGTAGGCGATCTCGGCGTCGGTGGTGAAGAGCGAGACGAGGTCGGCGGCCCCAGCGGCGACTGCGGCATAGGCGAGTTCGTGTTCCACCCCGCGCACGTCGCGCTGTGGCAGGCCGTAAAAGGCGCGCAGGCCCGGCCAGCCGTCGCTGCGCTCGGTGAACTCGCTGCCGAAGCGCAGGCGCAGGTCGGGATGCGCGCGTAGGTCGGAGATGCGCCGGATGCCGAGTGCCTCGGCGCGGGCCGCCGGCATGCCTAGGGCAAAGTTGTTCTCGAAGCCGAGCATGCCGGCCAGGCGGATGCCATCGGCGGCGAGGCGCGCGCGCAGGGCGCCGTCCAGATCATCATCGGCGCTGGCCGCAAGCCCGGCAAAAATCTCATTGGTCAGGGTGCCGGTGTATTCCACATAGGCATCGATCTCGCCCGCGGCCAGGGCGTTGTAGACGATGCGGGTGCCACCGAGGGCGCGGCGATGGCGCACCGGCAGGCCGTCTGCGGCGACCAGCCCGGTGAGCACCTCGCCGAGCAAGATACCCTCGGTAAATCGCTTGCTGCCGATGCGCACCTGGTCGTCGGGCTGGCCGCAGCCGGCCGCGAGCAGCGCCGCCAGCAGGACCAGCAGGAGTCGCCAAGCCGCGGCCCACCAACGGCCGCTGCCAGGGGCAACCCGGGCGCGTCCACGGGCGCGGTGCCCCAGCGCGCCGGTTGGCTGATCGAGGGTGGCGGGCTCCGTCATGCCGGGACCTCCAGGTCGCTCAGGTGACTGCGTTGGGCGCGGATGAATTGCTCCACGAAGGGCTCGGCCGGGGCCCGCATCATTGCTTCCAGGCGCCCGCTCTGGACCACCCGTCCGGCGCGCATCAGCACGATGCAATCGGCCAGGAAGGCGGCCTCGGCCAGGTCATGGGTGACCAGGACGACGGTCTTGCCCAAGGTCGCGAAGACCTGCTTGAGTTCTTCCTGTAGGTCATAGCGGACCATTGGATCAAGTGCTCCCAAGGGTTCGTCCAGCAGCAGGACCTCGGGATCCAGCATGAGTGCCCGCATCAGGCTGACGCGCTGATTCTGACCGCCCGAGAGTTCTGCCGGATAGCGTGCCAGCCCGTCGCGGGGGAAATGCGTCAGGGCCGCCAGTGCCTCGATTCGGGCGGCGATGCGCTCGGCATCCCAACCCAGGTGCCGCGCCATCAGGCAGATGTTGGCGCGGGCATCGAGATGAGGAAACAGCCCGCCCGATTGGATCACATAGCCCATGCGGCGGCGCAGGGCCGGGATGCGTGCTGGCGTCAGCGGGGTGCCGTCGAAACGGATCTCGCCGGGTACGGGGGCGTCGGGGGCGGCAGTGGGATCGGGCCTCAAATCGGACCCGGGATCGGACCCGGCATCGGGCCGGATCAGGCCGATCAGCATGCGTAACAGGGTGGACTTGCCGCATCCGGAGGGGCCGATCAGGGCGGTGGTGCGACCGGGCTCCAGGCGCAGGGTCACACGTTCCAGGGCGACGCTGGCGCCATAATGCTTGCTGACTTGGTGGAGTTCGAACATCTCGGCGGGCAGGCGTTGCTGATTCGCGGGAGCCGAATACTGGTGATTCGGCGCTGGCCCGGGCGCGGGCAGCAGTTACGAAGACGCCAGATTGGTGCGCGAGGTCCAGGGGATCAAGCGGGTTCTCGGCGGGCGCCTGACAGCGAGTATCGCCCACAACATCCGTAACCCCCTCCCGGCGGTGAACCCTGTCGGACCGCTGCACCAGTCCTCAGGGGCCGCGTCGATCCTCGTCATCTATATCAGACGTGCCTAACCTTTGCGACAATGCCGTCGAGCACGGCGCCCGCGATGACGGTTGGGCGCGCGTTGCGATCGCCTGTGTCAGCTCGGGCTCGACCGAGAGCCTTCGGTCGTCCCCAGGGGCAATCGCCCCCGGTGGCCGGGCGCCTTGGCCCGGGTCCGTGCCGTTATGCTGCTACCTTGCCGATGCCTTACCGATGACGGCCTCCGACCTCGTTCCCGCTGCGGCGACCGATGTTTCCGGACCCGCGTCCCGCGCCGGCTTCGTCGACTGGTTCCGCCAGTGCACGCCCTACATCCACGCCCATCGCGGACGCACCTTCGTGATCGCCTTTGGCGGCGAGGCGCTCGATGACGCGGCGCTGCCAGACCTCATCCATGATCTAGCCCTGCTGCACGGCTTGGGTATCCGCCTGGTGCTGGTGCATGGGGCGCGTCCGCAGATCGAGCGCCGGCTAGCTGAGCGCGGGGTGGAGCTGCGCTATGTGAACGGCCTGCGCGTCACCGATGATGCTGCCCTCGCCTGCGTGAAGGAGGCCGCCGGCAGCGCCCGGGTGGAGATCGAGGCGTTGTTGTCGATGGGGCTGGCCAATTCGCCCATGGCCGGGGTGCGCATCCCGGTCGCCTCCGGCAACTTCGTCGTTGCCCGACCGCTAGGGGTGCTCGACGGCGTCGATTACCGCCACACCGGGTCAGTGCGCCGGATCGACCGCCAGGCCCTGCGCCAGCGCCTGGACGATGGCGCGGTAGCTTTGATGCCGCCGATCGGCTATTCCCCGACCGGCGAGGTGTTCAATCTCAGTGCCGCCGATGTTGCCCGCGCCGCGGCGGTCGCGCTGAACGCCGACAAGCTGATCTTCCTGGTGGAGGGGCCTGGCCTGCTGGACGCGGCCGGTGCCCCGGTCTCGGCCCTGCTCGCCGCCGAGGCCGATGCCCGGCTGGCGGCCGAGCCGACCCTGCCTGAGGAGTTGGCTGCTGCCCTGCGCGCCGGGGCGGCGGCCTGCCGCGGTGGCATCCGGCGGGTGCATCTGATCAGCCGCCAGCACGACGGTGCCCTGCTGCAGGAGTTGTTCACCCGCGATGGCGCCGGCACGCTGCTCTCGGCCGAGCCATTCGAGGCGCAGCGTGCCGCCCGTGGCAGCGACATCCCCGGCATCCGCGCCCTGCTGCGGCCGTTGGAGCAGAGCGGGGTATTGGTCCCGCGTCCGCGTGCGCACCTGGAGACCATCATCGACCAGTTTCAGGTCACCGAGCGCGACGGCACCATCCTCTGTTGCGCCGCCCTGTTTGCGTTCCCGGACGAGGGTATCGGTGAACTCGCCTGTGTCGCCGTGCATCCGGATTACCGGCGTCGCGGCCATGGCGAGCGCCTGCTCGCGCACATGGATGCGCTGGCGCGCACCCGTGGCCTGCAGCGTCTGTTCGTCCTGACGACCCAGAGCGCGCACTGGTTCCGCGAGCGCGGCTTTGTCCCCGGGCTCATCGAGGATCTGCCGGTGGCACGCCAGCGCCTCTACAATGTGCAGCGCAATTCTCAGGTCTATATCAAGGCCCTGAGCGTCGGTCGCGAGGTCGGCGGAGGCTAGGCCGGGCGCCTGTGCGCCCACCGCTGCTGCCGGCGGCAGTGGAACTGCGGCAACGGTTGCACTATCTTGGCCCGTCCATGTCCATCTGGATACCGGCAGTCGGGAGGTCTGATGCCGTCGTTCGATATCGTTTCCGAGGCCGACCTCCAAGAGGTGCGCAACGCCGTGGACCAGGCCAACCGCGAGATCGGGACCCGTTTCGATTTCAAGGGGGTCAAGGCTAGCTTTGAACTCGCCGAGGGCGAGCTACGCATGCAGGCCGAGGTGGAGTTTCAGCTCGGGCAGATGCAAGACATCCTGCGCCAGAAGCTGGTCAAGCGCGGGGTCGATGTCGCCGCGCTGGAGATCGACCCCCCGGTGGTCAGCCTGAACGCGGCCCGTCAGCGGATTGGCATCAAGCAGGGCATCGACAGCGAGACCGCCAAGCGCATGGTCAAGGCGCTGAAGGCGGCCAAGCTCAAGGTCCAGGCCCAGATTCAGGGCGATCAGGTCCGTGTCAGCGGCAAGCAGCGCGACGATCTGCAGGCGGCCATCGCCCTGCTGCGACAGAGCGACTGGGGACGCCCGGTCCAGTACAGTAACTTCCGTGATTGAAGCGCTCAGCATCGGTCGTGATCCCTTAAAGACGATCTCCAACGAGATGATCTCCAACGCCAGTTTCCGCAAACCCGCTATGCCAGTCTTCAAAGTCTTCAAGCCATGCCACCGTCCGGCCCTGTGGGTCGTGGCGATCCTGCTGCTTGCCAGCGCCGCCGGTTCGGTCCAAGCCGACGAGGCCTCGACCATCCGCGCCGCCCTGGCCCGTGTGCTGCCCGACTACAGCGTCACTAGCGTCCAGCCAACCCCGGTCGCCGGTCTGTTTCAGGTCGAGATCGGACCGCAGATCATGTTCGTCACCGGCGATGGCCGTTATCTGTTCGACGGTGCCTTGGTCGACCTGCAGACCCGCAAAGACCTGACCGAAGCGGCCCGCGGGGCGGCCCGGCGGCGAGCGCTGCAGACCATCGGCGAGGACAACATGGTCGTCTTCGGCCCGGCCGACAGCCCCCACACCATCACTGTCTTCACCGATATCGATTGCGGCTACTGCCGCAAGCTGCATGCCGAAATCGACAACTATGCTGCCGAGGGCATCCGCGTGCGGTATCTGTTCTATCCGCGCACTGGGGCCGATACCCCCTCGTTCGACAAGGCCGTCTCGGTCTGGTGTGCCGATGATCGTCAGGCCGCGATGACCCTGGCGAAGGAGGGTAAGAGTATCCCGAGCAAGCGCTGCGCCAATCCGGTTAAGCGGCATATGGAATTGGGCGAGTTGCTGGGCGTTCGCGGTACCCCGGCCATCATGCTCGACAGCGGTGAGATGGTACCCGGCTACGTGGAGCCAAAGCGTCTGGCTGCGCTGCTAGCCCAGCAGTAGACTGCGCCCTGATCTGGCCTGATCTGGCCTGATCTGGCCAGTAGCCTCCGGCCGTCACCCTCGGTGCGGCAGCGCCCAACCGATCCTGCGGGCGCACCTGCTGTCGGGTCGGCCGCCGGCATCGGCGAGCCGTGCTGCTCCGCCCAGTTCTGTATCTCGCACTGTCATGAGCCAAGCCAAAGCGGAATTTGCCTGGCGGACTGCCCGCGGACTCGTCCGCGCCCGCAACGAAGACGCCGTTGCCGTCCTGCCGGAGGCGGGCATCATCGTCGTCGCCGATGGGATCGGCGGGGCCAGCGCCGGCGATGTCGCCAGCAGCACCGCGGCCCGCATCATCGCCGAGCGGCTGGCGCGCCAGCCACCCTCACCGACCCAGCCGCAGCGAGTCGAGCGTGAGATCGAGGCGGCCATCGGCGAGGCCAACGTGGTTGTGCACGAGATGGCAGTGGACAATCCCAGCCTCGCCGGCATGGGGACCACGGTGGTGGTCGGCCATCTGGGCCGCGACCATCTCACCTATACCCACGTCGGCGATTCGCGCCTCTATCTGCTGCGCGACGACACGCTGCGGCAATTGACCAGCGACCATTCCTTCATCCAGGAGGTGGTCGATCAGGGCTTCTTTGCCACCCTCCAGGATGCCCGTGCCTATGGCATCAACGAGAACGTGCTGACCCGCGCGGTCGGTTCTACCACCCGAGTCGTCGTTGCCACCGACGTCATCGAACTGCACGCTGGCGATCTGTATCTCTTTTGCACCGATGGTCTCACCAACGCGGTGCCACCGCTGGACCTCTGCCGAGTGCTGGCCGATGGCGACGAAACCCTCGCTGCCCGTGCCGATGAACTGGTGCGACTGGCCTACGCCGTGGGCGGGATCGACAACATCACCCTCGCCCTCGTCCGCGTCGATGCGCTGGGGGGCGACGAGGCCTGAGTCGCACTGTGGTTGCGGGCCATCGGTGCGTGCGCCCGGTCCTGGCCGCGAAGTGTCGCTCCCGGTCTAGTCCCCGGCCGCCGCGTCCCGATCGAGCGCCTGTAATTGATACAGGGCGGCCAGCGCCTCGCGCGGGCTGAGCCGGTCCGGGTCCAGGGCGCGCAGGGCGGTCAGCGCGGCCCCGGGCGGCTCGGCAGCAAACAGCGATAATTGCTGGTGGCGGTTGCGGCCGCGCGCCGGGTTCTCGGTGCTGCGCTGAACGCCGGTCTCCAGGGCCTGCAGCCGTTGACGCGCGCGCGCGATGACTGCCGCCGGTACCCCGGCCAGGGCCGCCACCTGCAGCCCGTAACTCTGATTGGCTGGCCCATCGCGCACGCTGTGCAGAAACAGGATGCGCTCGCCGTGCTCAACCGCGTCCAGGTGGACGTTGGCGATACCGGAATGCTCCGCCGCCAGGGCGGTCAGCTCGAAGTAATGCGTTGCGAACAGGCAGCAGGCACGGATGCGGGTGGCCAGTTCCTCGGCGCAGGCCTGAGCCAGGGACAACCCGTCGAAGGTGCTGGTGCCGCGGCCGATCTCGTCCATCAGGATCAGACTGCTGGCGCTGGCGTTGTGCAGGATGTTGGCGGTCTCCTCCATCTCGACCATGAAGGTGGAGCGCCCGCCGGCGAGATCGTCGGCAGCGCCGATGCGAGTGAAGATACGATCCACCGGTCCCAGCCGGGCGCTGCGCGCGGGGACGAAGCTGCCAGCCCAGGCGAGTAGCACAATCAGCGCGATCTGGCGCATGTAGGTGGACTTGCCGCCCATGTTGGGGCCGGTGATAACCAGCATGCGCCGCGCATCGTCCAGGTGCACCGAGTTGGGCACGAACGGCTCGTGGCTGACCTGTTCCACCACCGGATGGCGGCCGTCCTCGATCGCGATCAGGGACTCGTCGGTCAGTTGCGGGCGGGTCCAGTCGAGCCGGTCGGCACGCTCGGCCAGGTTGCATAGCACATCCAGGGTGGCGATCGCCGCGGCACTGGTCTGCAGCGGCTCCAGGCCCGCGGCCAGTTCTGCCAGCAGGGCCTCGTAGAGGGCCTTCTCCCGTGCCAGGGCGCGTTCCCTAGCACTCAGGACCTGCTCCTCGAAGCGCTTGAGTTCGGGCGTGATATAGCGCTCGCTGCCCTTCAGGGTCTGACGCCGCTGATAGTCCGCCGGTACCCGCTCGGCATGGGTGCGGCCGAGTTCGATGTAGTAGCCATGGACCCGGTTGTAGCCGACCTTGAGGTTGGCGATGCCGGTGCGCGTGCGCTCGCGCTGTTCCAGGTCCAGCAGGAACCGGTCGCCATGCTCAGCCAGGTCGCGCAGTTCGTCCAGACCACTGTCATAGCCGCGGGCGATGACTCCTCCGTCGCGCAGCAGCGGTGGCGGTTGTGTCACCAGTGCCCGGCTGAGCAGGTCCAGGCAGTCGGGGTGCTCGCCAAGTTCGGCCGCGACCCGCGCGAGCAGCGGATCGTCCAGCCCGGCCAACCCCTGCTGCAGGGCTGGCAGCCGTGCCAGGGCCTCGCGCAGGGCACCGAGGTCGCGGGGCCGGGCCGAGCCCAGCGCGATGCGAGCGAGGATGCGCTCCAGATCGGCGATGGCGGCCAACTCGGTTTGTAATGGCACGCAGACGCGCGCCAGCAGCAGGGTCTCGATGGCGGCATGGCGCGCGCTCACCGCGTCGCGATCGCGCAGCGGGCGTCCCAGCCAGCGCCGCAGCAGCCGCGCCCCCATGGCGGTGGCGGTGCCATCAAGCACCCCGGCCAGGCTGGGGCCGTCGCGGCCGTGGCCGCTCCCGGCCAGGGGTTGCAGCAATTCCAGATTGCGCCGGCTGGCGGCATCCAGGATCACCGCCTCCTCACGCCGCTCGGTGCGCAGGCCGCGCAGATGGGGCAGGGCGGCGCGCTGGGTGTCTTGCACGTATTGCAGCAGGGCGCCGGCGGCGCCGATGGCCAAGCGCAGATCGGCACAGCCGAAGCCGGTCAGGTCGCGGGTACCGAACTGGGTACAGAGCAGGCGTTGCGCGCTGTCCGGATCGAAGTGCCAGGGCGCGCGCCGGGTCCAGGCAGCGGCAGCGCGCGGCCAACCCGCGCGCGCCCCGGGCAGCGACTCTGGCAGTCGGCTGTCCTCGCTGACCAGGGTCTCGGCCGGACGCAGTCGCGCCAGTTCCGCCTGTAGCGCCTCGCTGCCGCTGACCTCCAGCACCACGAAGCGTCCGCTGGCCAGTTCCAGCGCTGCGATACCGTAGTGCGCTCCGGCCTCGGCCAGGGCGCAGAGCAGGTTCTCGCTGTGCTCCTCCAGCAGGGCCTCGTCGGTCAGGGTGCCGGGGGTGACGATGCGCACCACTGCGCGCTCCACCGGCCCCTTGGCGGTGGCCGGATCGCCGATTTGCTCGCAGATCGCCACCGCGACCCCCTGGCGCACCAGCCGGGCCAGATAACTCTCGGCGGCATGATAGGGCACGCCGGCCATTGGGATCGGCTGACCGCCGGACTGGCCACGCCGGGTCAGGGTGATGTCCAGCAACCGGGCGGCGCGCTCGGCATCGGCGAAGAAGAGTTCGTAGAAGTCCCCCATGCGGTAGAACAGCAGCAGATCCGGATACTCGGCCTTGATGCGCAGATACTGTTGCATCAGCGGGGTATGTCCGGCGTCCGCGGCCGGGCTGGCAGGGGCGGGTCTTGGATCGGGCATGGGTCTGGGCAGGTCTGCGGCTGGCAGTGCCCATGGTACGCGCATCGGCGCGGGCGATGCGCCGGGCCGCGGCCGCGGGTAGACTCGATGGACGCCGGCTGCGATAACGCGCACGGGCGCCCGGGACGGGGCGCAGCGCCCATCCTTGCCGCCGGCCCGTGAACCGCGGCAGGGCCACAGCCGGGCCGACCTAGCCGCATGGCAGCACGATCTCGGCCAACTGGTGGCGACCGCTGTCCGGCCCAGTTCCCGATCCAGCGCCCGGAGGCACTCCCGTGTTGATGATCCGCTCCGAGCAGATGCAGACCTTGCAGGTTAGTGTACGCCGCGGCTTTGCCGAGGCGATGGTCGCCCATCTGGCGGCCTTTTCCCCGCCCCTATTTCGCGCCGTCGGGGCCACCGCGCTGCGCACGGCGGTCACGCTGGGGATGGAGCGCGCGTCCGGCTACGGGCTGACCCAGCGCGGCCCGGTGCAGCTGTATCTGGAGCTGATGCTGCTCTTTGGCAGCCATTTCGACCGCGATCCGCAGTATCCCTGGGCGGCTGCGATCCTGAATGATCTTGCGGCCGGTCCGCAGATGCGGCGGGCCGAGCAGCTCTATGCGCAGACCCGGCGCTATCGCGAACAGGTGGCCGGACCCGACGATGCCTACACCATGGCGGCGCTGGGGCGGGTGCGGGCGCTGGCCGCCACGCCCTTGCAACTGGACCCGCGGGATCTGGCGACCGGCCTGCTGCGGGAGTTACACGCGGTCTATCCGGAGAAGGCGGCCCATGTCGGCGATGCCGCCCTGGCGGGGCTGATCCACAAGGCGATCACCGGCGCCCGGCGGCAACAGTTCAACCGCCCCCGCGAGGTGGCGCTGGTGGCGGTGCTGATGCTTGCCTTCGGCCATGGTTGTGGCGCCGATCCGCTCTACCCATGGATCGGTCGGACCCTGATGGACCCGCGCATCACCGATCCCCAGGCGCGTGCCAGCCGACTGGAGCGCAAGGCGTTGACCTGGCTCGATCATGTCCTGGCCGAGTTCGGCGCGCCTGCATCGGCCTGATCCGCCCGGATGCCAGTGTTGCAGGTGGATGCCGCGCTGCAATGGCCAGCGCAGTGCGAAACTCCGTGGCTGGCGGGTATAGAATAGCGCGCCATGGACCTCAAGCTGCCCAAAACCTACAAGCTGCTGCTGGCACTTACCGCGGTCATCGGCCCCTTCATCTGGCTGGTATTCACCGAGGATGGCCAGCGCCGCACCGATCTGGTGCTGCTACATCTGTTCGGTCGTCCCAGCTTCAACCTCGCCCATGAGCGGCTCGGACCCGGAATTACCGAGGATCTGCTGCGGACGCAGTTCCCGCGGGTGGCATTCGACTGCGTCGCCGCCCGGTCGGCCTTTGGCGATCGCGTCTGCGCTGCCTCGATCGGCGCCTTCAGCGGCATCCCAGCACGGACTGCCCAGATCTACTACGCGGGCGACGCCCTGCGGGCGGTGCGGATCGACTATCGTGCCCGCTACCACGACCTGTTGCGCCGCACCCTGATCGCTGCTCATGGTCAGCCCCGACCGACAACCGCGGGGGACGGGGAGGCGGCGGTATTGGACTGGTCGCTGCCGGGTGGTCTGTTGTTGCTGCCGCGGACCCTGTCCGGGCCGCAGGATGCCGCGCTGATGTGGATCGGTTCCGGATCGGCGGCGGCGGGAGACGGGTAGGGATGCCAGCGTCCGCGTGCGCGCTAGCCGGCGGTGCGGGGCCGACGCCTGCAAGACAGAAGGGATAAGGCGCTCAGCGAATCGCCGTTGTGCCGGGGCGGCCGGCCGGTTATCAGCGACGGTGATGAAGGAGCGCCCGCCCCGCTAGAGGCGACCTTCAACGAAGGATGTCGCCAGCGCGAATGTAGACGGGCACAAAAGGCAAATGGCGCAAACGCAAATGCCCGCCGGGGGCGGGCATTTGCGTAACTGGTGCCGAGGAGAGGACTTGAACCTCCACCGGGTTTCCCCGACATGGACCTGAACCATGCGCGTCTACCAATTCCGCCACCTCGGCAGGGGGCTTATCCTGCGGGCCACCGCAGGAAGACGCGCAGCATAGTGAGACAGCGGCGCCATGTCAACGGTAGACTAGGGGGCTTTCTGGAACGAAGCAGCACATCTACATGGCCCGCCGAAAGAAAGCCCAATCCGCCAGGGACCTGGACCCGCACCAGCAACGCGAAGCGAAGAAGTACGCCAACCCCATCCCCAGTCGGGAGTTCATCCTCGATGTCCTGACCCAGCATGGCGTGCCGATGGGCTTCGAAGAGGCCGCCCGCGCCCTTGATCTGCGCGACGAACAGGACCTGATCGCCTTGGAGCGGCGCCTCGGCGCGATGGTGCGCGACGGCCAACTGGTGCGCAACCGCCGCGACGCCTTCTGCCTGGTCAACAAACGCGACCTCATCGCCGGGCGTGTCATCGGCCATCCCGACGGCTTCGGCTTCCTCAAGCCTGACGACGGTGGCGACGACCTCTATCTCTACCCCAAGGAGATGCGCGGCCTGTTCCACGGCGATCGCATCGTCGCCCGGGTCACCGGGCGCGACCGTCGCGGGCGTCTGGAGGGCTCGGTGGTGGAGGTGCTCGAGCGCGGCACCACCAGCGTGGTCGGGCGTTTCTACAGCGAGAGCGGGGTCGGCTTCGTGGCGCCGGACAACAAGCGCCTCGCCCATGACCTGATCATCCCCAGCGATCGGCTGCAGGGCGCTACGCAGGGGCAGATCGTGGTGGCCGAGATCACCGATCAACCGACCTCACGCACCCAGCCCATCGGGCGTATTGTCGAGGTGCTCGGCGAGCATATGGGTCCGGGCATGGAGACCGACATCGCCATCCGTGCCCACGAATTGCCGGTGGCCTGGCCGCCGGAGGTGGAGGCCGCGATCGCCGGGCTCGACGAGACAGTGCCGGAGGCGGCCAAGGCTGGGCGTACCGATCTGCGCGAGGTTGCGTTGGTGACCATCGACGGCGCCGATGCCCGCGACTTCGACGATGCCGTCCATTGCGAGCGCAAGCCCAAGGGATGGCGCCTGCTGGTCTGCATTGCCGATGTCTCCGCCTATGTCAGCCCCGGCGGTGCATTGGATCAAGAGGCGCTCAGGCGCGGCAACTCGGTCTATTTCCCGGATCGGGTGATCCCGATGTTGCCGGAGGTCCTCTCCAACGGGCTATGCTCGCTCAACCCGGCGGTCGACCGGTTGTGCATGGCCTGTGAACTCTATGTCAGCCGCGAGGGCCGGGTCACCCGCTCGCGCTTCTTTACGGCGGTGATGCGCTCGCATGCCCGGCTGACCTATGACCAGGTCGCTGCCATGCTCGACGACAGCGACCCCGAACTCTGTACCCGGCATGCCGCGCTGTTGCCCCATCTGCACGAGCTGTATCAGCTCTACCAGGCCCTGCACGAGGCGCGCGGTGCCCGCGGAGCGATCGACTTCGATACCGTCGAGACCCGCTTCGTGTTCAACGCGGCACGGCGCATCGATAGCATCGAGCCGGTCGTGCGCAACGACGCCCACCGCATCATCGAGGAGTGCATGCTGGCCGCCAACGTGGCCGCGGCCCGGCTGTTCCTGCGCAAGAAGATGCCGGCCCTGTTCCGTATTCACGAGACCCCCAAGGAGGAGAAGCTCTCGGACCTGCGTGAGTTCCTCGCCGAACTCGGGCTCAATCTACCCGGTGGCAACAAGCCCACGGCCAAGGACTACGGCACGCTGCTCGCCGCCATCCGCGGCCGCCCCGATTTCCATCTGATCCAGACTGTGCTGCTGCGCTCGATGCAGCAGGCCATGTACAGCAGCGACAATGTCGGCCATTTCGGCCTTGCCTACGAGGCCTACACCCATTTCACCTCGCCGATTCGCCGCTATCCCGATCTGATCGTTCATCGCATCATCAAGCACCTCCTGGCCGGCGGCACTGCTGCCGACCTGGACTACTCCAAGGTGCAACTGCAACAGATCGGCGAGCAGTGCTCGGGCACCGAGCGGCGCGCCGATGAGGCCACCCGCGACGCCGAGGACTGGCTCAAGTGCCAGTACATGCAGGACAAGCTCGGCGAGGAATATGCCGGCACCATCACCAGCGTCCAGGGCTTCGGGCTGTTCGTCCAGCTCGACGACTACTACGTCGATGGGCTGGTGCATATCACCGCGCTCGACAACGACTACTACCACTTCGATCCGGTCGGCCACCGCCTCACCGGCGAGCGCACCGGCCAGGTCTACCGGCTCGGCGACCGCCTGCGGGTCAAGGTGGCGGCGGTGAACCTGGAAGAGCGCAAGATCGACTTCGTGCCAATGGCGGCGCCAGCCCAGAGTGGCCGCAAGGGCCGCCGGCGGCCCAAGGGCGGCTGACTGGCCGCAGCAACCATCAGCGCGCCCTGCGTCGGTCCGGTTGGCGCAGTCTGACCCGCCCCCGGCCCTGATCCCCGCTGCGATCCACAGGGCGCGCGCCAGTCGCGATTTGACCCTGGTCAGGGTTAGCTGCCAGCAGGGGGCAGGACCCGCGGCGTTCGGGCTAGACTTGGCTGCCTTGTTCCGGGGCCAGGCCGCCGCTGCCTGGTTCGTCCCCATTCTGATCCGATTCAACCCCGCGACGGAGTCGTCACGCCGCCATGAACCAGTCGGCCTCCGCCAACCCCGAGCTGAAACGCCCGCATCCCGCCGCGGTGCTGGAACTGCTGAAACCGATCACGTGGTTTCCGCCGATGTGGGCCTTTGCCTGCGGCGTGGTCTCTTCCGGGGTCGCGATACTGAGTCACTGGTTGCTGCTGCTGGCCGGGGTGATCCTGGCCGGGCCGCTGGTGTGCGCCACCAGTCAGGCGGTCAATGATTGGTTCGACCGCCACGTGGATGCGATCAACGAGCCCCAGCGGCCGATCCCGTCCGGTCGTGTGCCCGGTGACTGGGGCTACCGCATCGCCCTGACCTGGACCGGCTTATCGCTGCTGCTGGCCCTGGTGCTCGGTCCCTGGGTCTTCGGTGCCACGGTGATCGGGCTGGCCTTGGCCTGGGCCTACAGCGCCCCGCCGCTGCGCCTGAAGCAGAATGGCTGGCTCGGCAATGCCGCGGTCGGCTTCTCCTACGAGAGCCTGGCCTGGATCACCGGGGCCGCGGTGATGCTGGGCGGGGCGATGCCGGACCCGCGCATCATGCTGATCGCCGTGCTCTACGGCGCCGGCGCCCACGGCATCATGACCCTCAACGACTTCAAGGCAATCGCCGGTGATCAGAAGATGGGCGTGCGCTCGTTGCCGGTGCAGCTCGGGGTCAAAGGGGCGGCTTGGGTCGCCTGCGTCCTGATGATCCTGCCGCAACTGGCGGTGGTCGGTCTGCTGTTTGCCTGGGTGCAGCCGGTGCATGCGGCCGCGGTGGCCTCGCTGGTAGCGGTGCAGATGGTGATGATGGTGCGTTTCCTCGAAGACCCGGTCGGCCGTGCCCTGTGGCTCAGCGCCCTCGGGGTCACGGTCTATGTCAGCGGCATGATGGTCAGCGCCTTCGCACTGCGGGCCCTGGTCATGGCCTGACGCCAGCCAACCCCTGTCTGACTCCTACATCTAACGAGGCCAAGGCCATGACGAATTCCGAGACTTATGACGCGGTCGTGATCGGCGGCGGTCCCGCCGGGGCCACCGCGGCTACCGACCTGGCCCGCTGCGGGCGGCGCGTGCTGCTGCTCGACCGCCCCGGCCGCATCAAACCCTGCGGGGGGGCGATCCCACCCAAGGCGATCGAGGAGTTCGAGATCCCCGACGCGCAACTGGTCGCCAAGATCCACTCTGCGCGGATGGTCGCGCCCAGCGAGCGCTTCGTGGATATGCCCATCGATGGCGGCTACGTCGGCATGGTGGACCGTGGTCCGTTCGACGAATGGCTGCGCGGGCGGGCCGCCAGCGCCGGCGCCGAGCGCGCCGATGGCAGCTTCCGCACCCTGACCCGCGATAGCGACGGCACCGCCCTGGTCAACTATCTGCCAGCCGGCAGCGAGGACCGCAACGCGCTGGTCAGCGTGCGTGCGCGTGCGGTGATCGGTGCCGACGGGGCGATGTCGGCGGTCGCCAAGCAATGCGTCCCGGGCGCCAAGGAGCTACCGCACGTGGCCGCCTATCACGAGATCATCCGCGCGCCGGCTGCCAACGACGCCGGCGACTTCGACCCCACCCGCTGCGATGTCTACTACCAGGGCAAGCTGTCGCCGGACTTCTATGCCTGGATCTTTCCCCATGGCGAGACCGTCAGCGTTGGCGTCGGCACAGAACTCAAGGGCTTCTCGCTGCATGCCGCGGTGGACCAGTTGCGCAAGGAGACCGGACTCGATCGGTGCGAGACGCTGCGGCGGGAGGGGGCGCCGATCCCGCTCTATCCGCTGAAGAAATGGGATAACGGCCGCGACCTGGTGCTGGCCGGCGATGCCGCCGGAGTGGTCGCCCCGGCCTCTGGCGAGGGCATCTACTATGCTCTGGTCGGCGGCCGGCTGGCCGGCGAGGCAGTGGAAGCGTTCCTCGCCACCGGCAATCCCAAGGCCCTGGCCAGTGCCCGTCAGCGCTTCATGAAGGCCCACGGCCGGGTCTTTTTCATCCTCGGTATCATGCAACGCTTCTGGTACAAGAATGACAAGCGCCGCGAGCGCTTCGTCAGCATCTGCGAGGATCCGGACGTGCAGCACCTGACCTGGGAGGCCTACATGCACAAGCGCCTGGTCAAGGCCAAGCCCGCCGCCCATCTGCGCATCTTCCTCAAGGACACCGCCCACCTGCTCGGCATCGTCTCACCCTGGCAGAAGGCTGCCCGCCGCGCCGACTGAGCAAGCTCCGGCGGCCGCTGCCGACGGCTGCCCCGACCGTTCATCTCCTCTTGCAACGCGTCCGCCAGCGACCGTGGGTGCGGCGTCAGCCGCACCGCCACTGTGCTGCGCTGCAAGCGCCTGAAACCACCAGCAGGCGCTTAACCCCCCCTCACCGACGTGCCTCCCACCCGTCGGCATCTCAGGCGCGCCGGCCTGAGTGCGCCACGCACGCCATCCCGAGCGCGCCTGCCAGCCCGGCAAGTTCGGCGTGATCCGCGACTGGAGCCAGCCGTCCCCGGCGCCCGACGGTGGGCGCTGACCCACCCGGCGTCAGCCTTGGGCGCGATCCCAGCACTGTCGCCATCGCGATACCGCGGCCCAGGTTGGCCGTCGCCTACTGTCCAGCCCATCTGACATCTGATCGCGCTGTCGATCCTCGCGTCGCGGGTGCCGATGACCTCGCCGCCGCCGACGCTAGCATCCAGTTTCAGCCGACGGCAGCCCGCCGAAGAATCTGTAAGTATCTGAAAAGTAAATTAATTTTTTCTAAATCCTATGGTAACCGGATTAACCCGAAAAAGACATGTACATTCTGGTTGACATTTTCACCTGTCAGACTAAACTGACAGCCATGGAATCGGACGCGGCACAGGGACCTGCCCCCGGCACCGCCGGCCGAAGTACGCGGATTGGCGCCTAGCGCCGGGCCGCAAGCCTGCCGCCCCTCGTGTGCGGCATCGTCTTAAACCCTTACGGAGGGTATGCAAATGGCAGACATGAAGAGCCTGTCGGGTCTCACGCCCGAGCAAGCGAAAGAGTT
>REDK01000076.1 GCA_007693535.1 Chromatiaceae bacterium | reverse complement strand
CGGGCGTTGGCAGCATGACCTCAGACATCGCTTAAGGTTACGCAGCTAAACCGCTCGTTGGCAAGTAGACCTGAATAGATACTCCAGCCCCACCTTGGCCTTGAAGGCTGCCGTGTAAGTCTTGCGCTTCGCTTCGCCCATCTCTCTTTGCCCCTATTGATTTGGCGCAAGCTTAAACTACTGTCTGGTTTTCGGGGTCCACTTTAAAGGGCCAGGCCGCTCGACGAAGATGTTGCTCGATGTCTTTGCTAACTTCGAGTCTCCGAACGAGATCGGCCCCGGCGTCTACGACATCCATTCGCCCAATGTCGCCGAGGTCGAGGCGATGACACTGCTCTTGCGCAAAGCCGCCGCGCGCATCCCGCCGCAACGCCTCTGGGTCAATCCCGATTGCGGGATCAAGACCCGCGCCTGGCCAGAGGTCGAGGCCTCGCTGCGCAATATGGTCAGCGCGGCCCAGATCATGCGTGCCGCGCTGGACCAACCGGCCGCGCTGAGCGCGCGGTGAGGCCCAGCCCGGCGGCGGCGCGAGCCCGCCGCCGGGCGCCGCGCTCATGCCTGCGCCTGATGGACAGTGATCTGGGTGAAGGGGATCACCCAGCCATAGCGATTGCAGGCCTCCACCAGGATGCGCTGGACGGCATGCCGGATGATCTCGATCTGGGGCGCAGCAGCGGCATCCAGGTCGACATGGATGCGGTATTCGAGCGCCGAGGCGGTCGCCGCCGCAAACAACACCGTCACCACCCGGATCGCCTCGGCGCCAACCACCTCTGGCAAGGACTCCTGCAACTGCGCCTGCATCAGTTTGGGCACCTCGCTGGTGGCGATCGCCTGATGCTTGTAATCGATACAGAACCGGGCAACGATGCGGAATTGTTCGGCCAACCGGCGCGGATGCTGGGCAATGAAACCGGCGGCGGGATAGATCACCTCGGCGCCGCCGGGCTCGATCAGATGCACCGCGCTCGGACTCTGGTGAGCAATGCGGCCCAGGCGACCATCGCCCAACTCCACCCAATCGCCGGTACGGGTCGGAAACCAGACCTCTTCGGCCCCTGCCGGGCGCGAATGATAGCCGACCAGATCACGCACCGGCAGGACCTGCACCCCACCGTCCAACTCCGGATTGACCAGCCGCGCCTGGAAGGCCAGGGATTCCACCCGGTAGGGCAGACCATTGAACTCGACCCGCTCGCCCTCGCGCACGGTGCCAACATTGAGCACCAGCTTGACCGTCTCGATTTGACTCGGCAAGGTGTTGATGCTGGCCCAGCCGATGCCGATGAGAAAGATGATGATGATACCGAGCATGAACCAGTCGCCGGCGGCATTGAAGACCAGCATCATCGCCAGCAGCCCCCCGAGGATGCTGAAGACATGCAGCAGCAGTACCGCCAGACGACTGCTGAACTGCTTGCCAGCCTCCGGCTTGCGCAGCCGCAGCAGGGCACTGGACAGCCAGCGGATCCCGAGGAAGACCGCGACGAAGGCACTCACCGCTAGGAACAGATTGAGGCCGCGATTACGGAAGAAGTCGCGGGCAAAGGAGGTGGTTTCATCCAGCACCGACTGACGCTGCTGCAGGCGATTCTGCAATTGCAGGTCGAGCGCGGTATAGCGGTCGGCGCTCTCACTGGCGACCCGTTGCCAGTGCTCCAGCCGCTCCTCTAGGCGCATCCGCAGCGACGGCGACGGGTCTTGCGCCAACAGCCGCTGCAGACGGGATACGGCCTGCTCGGCCAGATCCTTTCGCTCGCCGAAGCCGTTCATCTGAGCGCGCAGATCGCCGATGGCACGGGATTCGGCAGTGGCGTTCTCCAGCTCCGCCAGGATCGGGCGCAGCAGTTTGCTGATCTCCCGCTGCCAATCGAAGGGCTGCTCCCCGGCATCATCGATGAACGGACGCAGATCGATGGCCAGCGCAAAGCGATCGAACTGCTGGCGCTGTTCTTCCAACTCGGCGCGCATGGCACGCAGCCGGTCGGCCAGGTCCTGCCGCGTCACATCGTCCTGCGCCTCGATCAACCGCCGCTGCACCCGTTCGACCTGACGCTCGCGGCTCTCCAGCGCCCGCTCCAGGGCCTCCAGCGATTGCAGCGTGGCCGGATCGAGCGGGGCACCGGGGGGCAGCGCAGCCGGGCGCGCCAGCGCGCCGGTCGCGGCCGCCTCAAGCGCCTCAGGTGCCACAGACGCCTCAGGCATTGTCGGGACCGCAACAACGGCCGGCGGCGCCGCCGGCGCGTCCTGCGCCAGCGCCGGCCGGACGACCAGCAGGAACACCACCAGCAGCGCGGCAAACCGCCCATAATGCCAGCGGTGAATCGATCGGATCATGGCTCGTACCTCCAGCCTCGCGGGACGATGATCGGGCAACGACCATCGGCGACAGATCTTGGCCAACCGCGCGGGCGGACCGCCGGCCGGACCACGGACCACTCGGGAGAGCGGCGCGCCTGTGCATACTCGCAAATCGGCGGGCGTGGCGACAAACGCCAAGGACCAGACCGGCCCCGAATCCGGGGCCGGTTGTGCGCCAGCACCCGCCACGCCAAGGCCGTGCCCCGGCAGCAATGCCGGCTCAGAGATGGGGGCTACAACCGCCGGCCGTCGCGAGGATGCCCCTGGCGGATCCGCAGTCGGTCAGTGGATTCTTTACCAACGCTCAATCCTCGCCGACGAGCCACAGCACCTGGTAGGCCTCCAGGTAGTAGCGGCCGCCTACCACCTGGTCGAGGGTGCCGTGCCCGGCAAGGAGATTGCGAATATGCCCGGTGAGGCCAGCACGACCGGTGAGATTGGCCTCCACCGATTGTGGGTGTTCGTCGAAGTTGGCAATCACCAGCAGATCGCCGTCATGACGCTTGCGGGCAAACGCGAGCACCTGGTGATTGTCGTGGTTGAACTGCTGGAACAGCGCGAAGTTGTGAAAAACGGGATGGGACTTGCGCGTCTCGACCAGCTTGCAGATGCCGCTGAAGACCCGCCCCTCGACCGAATGCAGATCATGGCGGCGCGCGGCCTTCTCCCAGTCCATGCGTGGGCGCTGCAGCCAGCGGCTGTCACCGGCCTGATCCGGGTGGTTGAGATAGTCATAATTGTTGAGCATGCCAATCTCATCGCCCATGTATAGCAGCGGGATCCCGCCGCGCGCCATGATCACTGCGTGCATCATCAGGATCCGGCGGATGGCCAGGTCGATCGCCGCGCCGTCGTCCTGCTCCAGGGCGATCTCCAGTCCAGCCAACGAGGCCGTCATGCCGCAGATGCGGGCATCGCCGGTGCGAGGATTGAACTGGAAGAAGGCGCCGCGGGCAAACGAGCCGGGGAACTGGCCGGTGTAGAAGTTGTTCAGGAACTGGCGATGCGCCCAGGGATCGGCACCGATCGCCTGCAGATCCTCATTGGCCATCGCCCAACCGATGTCGTCGTGATTGCGGATATAATTGATCGGAGCCGAACCCACCAGCAACCGCGGCGCCCGCTCCATCGCCTTGGTCATCAGCGTCGCCTCACGTGTGGCGAGCCCGTTCCACAGGTTCACCATGTGCTGGTTATTGTAGGCCAGCTCGCATTGCTTGCCGACCGTGGTCTTGACACCGATGTAGCGGAACAGGGCGTCCGGTGGCACGATCGCCTCGGCCTTCAGGATCACCCCAGGCATGGCGATGCGCAGCAGGGCACGATAGGCCTGGATCAGCAGAAACACCTCAGACTGATTTTGACAGTCGGTGCCGAGGCGTTTCCAGAGAAACGGGGCGGCATCCAGCCGCAGCACATCCACGCCCTGATTGGCGAGGAAGAACATGATCTCCAGCATCTCCCGGAATACCGCCGGGTTCGTGTAATTGAGATCCCACTGATAGCTATAGAAGGTGGTCCAGACCCATTGCCCACCGCCGGTCATCTCGGGATAGAAAGTGAAACTGCCGGGGGCCTCGTCGGGAAAGATCTCGGTCAGGGTCTGCTCGTAGACATCGGGCAGCGCGCGGTCGGCAAACACATGGTAATACTCGAGATAGTCGAGTTCGCCGGCGATCGCACGCTGCGCCCATTCGTGCTCGAGTGCGGTGTGATTGAGCACCAGATCCACGCAGACTGCGATGCCGCGCTCGCGCAGATCGGCAGCCAGCGCCTGAAAGGTCTCCATATCGCCCAGTTCCGGGTCCACCGAGCGATAGTCCATGATCGCATAGCCACCGTCGTTCTTACCCGGCCGTGGCCGCAGCAACGACATGATATGCAGATAGGTAACGCCGAGCTCCTGCAGATAATCCACATGCTGACGGACATCGGCGAGGCTGCCGGCATAGAGCTGAGGATAGAAGACATAGCCGACCATATTCGGCCGCTCGAACCAGTCGGGCGTGATCTGACGTTCCAGATCGAGCAACCGCAGGGGATGCGGGCGCGCCAGATATCCCTCCACCGCGGTATCGAAGATGGCATTGAAGTAATCAGCGAAATCGGGACGCTCGCCATAGAGCTGCACCAGCGGCTCACGCAGATCCTGGAAATAGCGCTCGGCCCGAACCCAGAATAGGTCGGCATCGCGAGGGGCAAAGCGCTGCGCAAGCTTGGGGGCCTCGCGCTCCTTGAGTTCCTCGAAGGCGGCGCGGCTCTCCGGGGACATCTGCAGCAGATTGTGCATCGAGCAATGGTCTCCTGAGTGTGGAGGATTGAGAAGACAGCGACGGCCGGCGGCAGGGGCTGACAACAGGGCCCGGGTTACAGCGAATGGTGGCAGGGCCGGCGCCCGATTCGATCACCTGCCCGCGGCAGGGACAAGACGCCGGCTGGCGGCTGAGGCTAGAATCCTGGCCCGTGCTCCCTTCCCAGGCCTGTCCGCGATGACCGCGTCTGCCCTGCCCGCCACCGCCCACCAAGGCCCTGCCGTCGCCGTTGCCAGCGCAACCGACGCGCCGCTGCGCATCGGTCCCCTGACCCTGCGCAACCGGCTGCTGCTGGCCCCAATGGCCGGGATCACCGATCGCCCGTTCCGGATACTCTGTCGCCGGTTGGGAGCGGGGTTGGCGGTGGCCGAGATGTGCTCGGCAGATCCGTCGCTACGCTATACCCGCAAGAGTCGCGAGCGCGCCGAGCATCAGGGCGAGCCGGGTCCAATCGCGATTCAACTACTTGGGGCCGATCCGGCCCGGATGGCCGCGGCTGCCCGTTATCACGCCGACCACGGAGCCGACCTCATCGATATCAACATTGGCTGTCCGGCGCGCAAGGTCTGTCGGGGCGCCGCCGGCTCGGCGCTGCTACGCGACGAGCTGCTGCTCGGGCACATCCTGGAGGCGGTGGTCGGCGCGGTGCAGGTCCCGGTGACCCTGAAGACCCGGACTGGCTGGTCACCGACCACCCGCAACCTGCTGCGCGTCGGGGCCATCGCCCGCGATGCCGGGATCGCGATGATCACGGTACACGGCCGCACCCGTGCCTGCGGCTATGACCGCCCAGCCGAGCATGAGAGCCTGCGCGAACTGCGCGGCCTGCTGAACTTGCCGCTCGTAGCCAACGGCGATATCGACTCCCCGGCCCGGGCCCGGGCGGTGCTGGACGCAACCTGGGCCGATGCTGTTATGATCGGCCGGGCAGCCCTGGGGCAGCCCTGGCTCTTCAGCGACATCGATCGGTTCCTGCGCGACGGCGAGACCCCGGTCGCGCCGACCCGCGAGGCCATCGGCGCCCTACTGCTGGAACACCTCGACGCACTGTATCACCTCTATGGCGAGTCTCGCGGCGTGCGCGTCGCCCGCAAGCATATTCTGTGGTATTGGAACCGCCTCGGCCAGAGCGAGTGCCACCCCGCTGCACCCGGTGTGGCATCCTGCCCGCTTTCCGCTGGCGATGCGTCCGCCGATGCACTCGGTGCTACCGCCAGCGATCTCTCTGGCACTCCAGAACGGGACCATCCGCAGGGCGGGCAACCCCTCGCCCCCGTTCCCTGCCATGCCGGCAGTGGGATGGGTACGCTGGCAAAGCAGCTGCGTTCACAAGTAGTCCGGGCCGAGACGGCACAACAACAACTGGCCTTGGTGCGGGCAGCATTCGCCACACCGGCACAGCAGGAGGAAGCGGCATGAACAGCGGAGCGACGGTCAAATTGGTCGCAGCCGGAGACTGGGACAACCTTGCCGTGATGCATCCGGACCGGGTGGAACCCCTGCGCGACTGCGTGCAGCACGCCATTCGCCACTATTTGGCAAACATGGACGGCCATGCCGTCTCCGGGATCTATCGGATGGTCCTCGACGAGGTGGAGCGGCCACTGTTCGAGACGGTGCTGGAATACACCAATGGCAACCAGTCCCTGGCTGCACAGATGCTCGGCATCAGCCGCAGCACATTGCGTAAGAAACTCAAGGGGTCGTCGTCGGACGCCTGAGTTCATCTGGTACCACCCGGCCTGATCCTTGCTGTTATCCCCCTGCCGGCATCGCTGGATGCAGCTCGCGCTGGCACCCCTGATGGTAACCCCCGTGTCAATGATGCGCTTGCTGCGCCACTCTCTCCGCTGACCCCGGCAGCGCAGCCGTGTTCAGCGACACCTGCCGCCGCCACAACGCCCGCATCCGGGGCGGTCGCGCCCCAACCCTCTCGCCCTAACCCGCCTCCGGGAGCCCGCCCATGCAGCCCATCCGCCGCGCCCTGATCAGCGTTTCCGACAAGACCGGCATCGTCGACTTTGCCCGCGCCCTGCATGGGCGCCAGATCGAGATCCTAAGCACCGGCGGCACCGCCCGGCTGCTCACCGAGCAAGGCATCCCGGTGCTGGAGGTCTCCGAGTTCACCGGCTTTCCAGAGATGATGAGCGGCCGCCTGAAGACCCTGCACCCGCGCATCCATGGCGGCATCCTCGGGCGCCGGGGCGCCGATGACAAGGTGATGCGCGACAACGGCATCAAGCCCATCGATCTGGTGGTGGTGAACCTATATCCCTTTGCCGCGGCGGTGGCCCGCCCGGATTGCGACCTGGCCACCGCAATCGAACAGATCGATATCGGCGGCCCGACCATGCTACGGGCGGCAGCCAAGAATTATCAGGACGTGACCGTCGTCTGCCAAGTGGACGACTATCAGCGCGTGCTTCGGGCCATGGACGCCAACGCCAGCGCGGTGGATGACGCCACCCGCTTCGATCTCGCGGTCAGGGCCTTTGAGCACAGTGCCACTTATGACGGCGCCATCGCCAACCATCTGGGCCGTCTGGTCCTCGCCACCGCGGATGGCGGCAGCGAGGCCGGCACTAGCAGCGGCGCAGCGGACAGCGCCACGGCAGCGGCTCCGTTCCCGCGCACCCTCAATCTCCAGTTCCGGCTGGCGCAGCCCATGCGCTATGGCGAAAACCCGCATCAGGACGGCGCCTTCTACATCGCCAGCGGCAGCGGAGAGGACCATCCCGCGCACGGGGTCGCTACTGCCGGCCAACTCCAAGGCAAACCCCTCTCTTACAATAACGTCGCCGACACCGACGCGGCCATCGAATGCGTCAAGCAGTTCGGTGCCCGTCCTACCTGCGTCATCGTCAAACACGGCAATCCTTGCGGGGTGGCGATGGCGGATACCCTCACCGATGCCTACGAGCGTGCCTTCACCACCGATCCGGAATCGGCCTTCGGCGGCATCATCGCCTTCAATGGCGAACTGGATGCAGCTACCGCCCGCTGCATCATTGAGCATCAGTTCGTCGAGGTCATCGCGGCCCCGACTATCAGTCCCGAGGCAGCCGAGGCAGTAGCGGCCAAGCAGAACGTGCGGCTGCTCGCGGTGGGCGCCTGGGAGGTAGCGGAAGAGCAACAGGCAGGGGTGCAGGAAACGGATCGGGCAACCCCCCCAGCCATCGCTGGATTGGACATGAAACGGGTTCATGGCGGCCTGCTGGTGCAACAGGCAGACAGAGCACTGTACCGGGAACTGCGCACCGTCAGCCAGCGTGAACCCACTGCGGACGAACTTGCGGATCTGCTGTTTGCCTGGCGGGTAGCCAAATTCGTCAAGTCCAATGCCATCGTCTATTGCCGCGACGGTATGACCATCGGCGTCGGTGCCGGTCAGATGAGCCGGGTCAATTCCGCGCGGATCGCCGCCATCAAGGCCGAACAGGCCGGGTTGGAGCTGACCGGGGCGGTCATGGCATCCGATGCCTTCCTGCCGTTTCGCGATGGCCTCGACCAGGCCGCCGTGGCGGGGATCGCCGCGGTAATCCAGCCCGGCGGCTCCCTGCGCGACACCGAGGTCATTGCCGCTGCCGACGAGCATGGCATCGCCATGGTCTTTACCGGCATGCGCCATTTCCGGCATTGATCCATCTGCATCGGTTCGTTGCCCTGACGCCGGCGGCGCCATGACTGCCATCCACCCCACCGCATTGATCGAGCCCGGCGCCACGGTGCATCCCAGCGCCCGGATCGGCCCCTATTGCATTGTCGAGGCCGGTGCAGTCATCGGTGCCGACTGCGTCCTCGACAGCCATGTGCGCATCTTTGGGGCTACCCGGATGGGCCGTGGCAACCGCGTCTGCCATGGGGCGAGCATCGGCAGTGAACCGCAGGATCTGAGCTGGAACCCGGCGCGGGCCTACCCGCTGATCATCGGCGATCACAATCACTTCAAGGAATGCGTGAATATCAGCCGCGGCGCCAAGACCGCAGCCGGTACCCGCCTCGGCCATCACAATTACCTGATGGCCTTCAGTCATATCGGCCACGACTGCCAGGTCGGCGATCACAACATCCTCGCCAACACCGCCACCCTCGGCGGCCATGTCGAGCTAGCCAGTCACAGCTTCATCTCCGGACAGGTGGCAGTGCACCAGTTCTGTCGGGTGGGAGACCATGTGATGATCGGTGGCGTCAGCGGCGTCAGCCGGGACGTGCCACCCTTCGTGATTGCCAACGGTCAGCGCGCCCATATCGTGGGCCTCAACCTGGTTGGCCTGCGTCGGCGCGGTTTCGATCAACTCCGCCGCAGCCGCATCGCAGCCGTTTACCGGCTGCTGTTCCGCGGCGGCCTGCGCCTGTGCGAGGCACTGGACCAAGCCTTGCTAAGCTATCCCGGCGACGACACCGAGGCCATCGTCGCCTTCGTGCGCGCTAGCACACGGGGGGTAATGGGGTTCACACGAAGGCCCGGGCGCGGACCAAGCCCGCGCCCGGACCCCGCGGGCGAAGCCTGACTCCCGGCAGAGCGGCAGTCCGGGGAGAGTGGTCCGCTGCCCACGGCCGGACCACACCGGCAGCCCCCGCCAGCCGACCAACTGGGTGGCCGCACCGGGTATACCGCCCGCGGCCGCCGCGCCCGCGCGGCCATCCCGGCCTTTGTAACCTGCACGGTAATGCGTTATGGAACCGACTCAGCCCTATCAGATCGCCGTCGCGGCCATCAGCCAATTCCTTCCAGACCAGTCCGACCCCGACGGCGGACGCTACGTCTTCGCCTACACCGTGACCATTCGCAACACCGGCGCGGTACCGGCTAAGCTGCTACATCGGCACTGGATCGTGACCGATGCCAACGGCAAGGTGCAGGAGGTACGCGGCGCCGGCGTGGTTGGCGAGCAGCCACACCTCGCGCCCGGCGAGGTCTTCGAGTACACCAGCGGGACTCAGATCGAGACTCCGCTCGGCAGTATGCACGGCAGCTATGGCATGGTGGCCGATGATGGCACTCGCTTCGACGCCGAGATCACACCCTTCTCGCTGGGCGACCGCAGCCATCTACACTGAGGCGGCTGGCCGATGCTAGCCGGTGCGCTCGGCCAACAACAGCGCCCCTGAACCCGGCGCCGGCACGCGCTACCGAGTTACTTCCGATCACACATGGCTACTTACGCCGTCGGCGACATCCAGGGTTGCTACAACGAACTGCGGCGCCTGCTCGATCGCATCGGCTTCGACCCGGCCCGCGACCGACTCTGGTGCGTCGGCGATCTGGTCAATCGCGGACCGGACTCGCTGGCCGTGCTGCGCTGGCTGGGCACGCTCGGCGAGCGCGCCGTGGTGGTCCTCGGCAACCATGATTTGCACCTGCTAGCGGTGGCCGCCGGCCAGGCCCGCGCCAACCGCAAGGACAGCCTAGACGCGGTGCTCGCGGCACCGGATCGTGAGGAACTGCTGCATTGGCTGCGCCACCGAACCCTGTTGCACCACGACCAACGCAAGGGCTTTGCGATGGTCCATGCCGGACTGGCGCCGCAGTGGGACTTGGCCCAAGCTCAGGCCTGCGCGACCGAGGTCGAGCAGGCCCTGCGCGACCCGGACTACCCGGCCTTCCTCGCCGCCATGTACGGCAACCAGCCGGCGCGCTGGCACCCCGAGCTGCGCGGCAACGAGCGCCTGCGATTCATTACCAACTGCCTGACCCGGCTGCGCTATTGCGAGCCCGACGGAACCCTGCGCCTAGACCTCAAGGGGCCGCCGGGCAGCCAACCGTCCGGGGTGCTGCCCTGGTTCCGCATCCCCGGCCGCGCCAGTGCCGACACCCGCATCGTTTTCGGTCATTGGTCCACCCTCGGCTTTCTGGCCAGCGACAACGTCTGGGCACTCGACAGCGGCTGCCTCTGGGGTGGCCGGCTGACCGCGCTGCGGCTGCGCAGCAAGGCCCCGCCGCGCATGATCGACCTCAACTGCCCCGGCTACGCCCGCCCCGGCTGAGCACTGCCACTCTCGCCGCATCTCGCCGTTACCACTCCCGCTGGCTACCCCGCGTGGGGCCCCTGCCACCCCGGGTGCGTCCCCACCCGGCCCCGTGCGCCCGCAGCCGCGTACGGCACATGCGCCTGCCCCGCGCCCTGCTTCGTGCCTAGCCGGGGTCCGGTCCTGCACCGATTCGGCGACCTGCCGCGGCAGCACGCACCAGCACGGCGCGGCGTTCCCGTAGACGCATAGATTGACATAGATCAGTCGGATCGAAACAATCGATTTTGTCCAAAGACTCCGATGGGTGTAGGGTTGCGCCACTTTTTTCACGGCTTCGGCCCCGGCTTAGATCAGGCGAAGCAGCAGCAGCGCAGAACAGACCCACAGGAGCTGAGCATGAGCGTAAAAACCTACGACGCCGGTGTGAAAGAATACCGGGACATGTATTGGACGCCGGACTATGTCCCGCTGGACACCGATCTGCTGGCCTGCTTCAAGTGCACCGGGCAGCCCGGGGTGCCGCGGGAAGAGGTCGCCGCAGCCGTCGCCGCCGAGTCGTCCACCGGCACCTGGTCCACGGTCTGGTCGGAACTGCTCACCGATTTGGAGTACTACAAGGGCCGCGCCTACCGCATCGAGGACGTGCCTGGCGACAACGAGTCGTTCTATGCCTTCGTCGCCTACCCGATCGATCTGTTCGAAGAAGGTTCGGTGGTCAACGTGCTCACCTCGCTGGTGGGTAACGTGTTCGGGTTCAAGGCACTGCGTCACCTGCGCCTGGAAGACATCCGCTTTCCGATCGCCTACATCAAGACCTGCATGGGGCCGCCCAACGGCATCCAGGTCGAGCGCGACAAGCTCAACAAGTACGGTCGCCCGCTGCTCGGCGCCACCATCAAGCCCAAGCTGGGCCTGTCCGCCAAGAATTACGGCCGTGCCGTCTATGAGTGCCTGCGCGGTGGCCTCGACCTCACCAAGGACGACGAGAACGTCAATTCCCAGCCCTTCATGCGCTGGCAGAACCGCTTCGAATTCGTTGCCGAAGCCATCCAACTGGCCCAGCAGGAAACCGGCGAGCGCAAGGGTCACTATCTGAACGTGACCGCCGCCACCCCCGAGGACATGTACGAACGCGCCGAGTTCGCCAAAGAGGTCGGCTGCCCGATCATCATGCACGACTTCCTCACCGGTGGCTTCACCGCCAATACCGGTCTGGCCAAGTGGTGCCGTAAGAACGGCATGCTGCTGCACATCCACCGCGCCATGCACGCCGTGATCGACCGCCATCCCAAGCACGGCATCCACTTCCGAGTGCTGGCCAAGTGCCTGCGCCTGTCCGGCGGTGATCATCTGCATACCGGTACTGTGGTCGGCAAACTGGAGGGCGACCGCGCATCTACCCTCGGCTTCGTCGATCAGTTGCGCGAGTCCTTCGTGCCCGAGGATCGCTCGCGTGGCGTCTTCTTCGATCAGGACTGGGGCTCCCTGCCCGGCGTCTTCGCGGTCGCCTCCGGCGGTATTCATGTCTGGCACATGCCAGCCCTGGTGACGATCTTCGGTGACGATTCGGTGCTGCAGTTCGGCGGCGGCACCCAGGGTCATCCCTGGGGCAATGCGGCCGGTGCCTGCGCCAACCGCGTCGCGGTGGAGGCCTGCGTGAAGGCACGCAACGAAGGACGCGAGCTGGAGAAGGAGTCCAGCGCCATCATGACCGAGGCCGCCCGCCACAGCCCAGAGCTGGCCATCGCCATGGAGACCTGGAAGGAGATCAAGTTCGAGTTTGATACCGTCGATAAGCTCGACGTGAAATAACTCGCGGTCCATCCGGCCGCGGCGGGGCGCTCGCCCCGCGCAATGCACCGACCGCCCCGGCCGACCTCCTCTTCCAGCAGCCAGCCGCTCACACAGGAGCCCAATACCATGCCTTTCCAGAGCACCACCGGCGACTATCAGACCAAGACCACCCTGGAGACCTTCGGCTTTCTGCCGCCGCTCTCCCAGCAAGAGATCTACGACCAGATCGCCTACATCATCGCCCAGGGCTGGACCCCGGCCATCGAGCATGTGCACCCGAGCGGCGCCATGCGCGACTACTGGACCATGTGGAAGCTGCCATTCTTCGGCGAGACTGAACTCGGCAACGTGGCCGCCGAACTAGAGGCCTGCCATCGCAGCTATCCCGATCATCACGTGCGTCTGATCGGCTACGACAACTACACCCAGAGCCAGGGCTCCTGCTTCGTCGTCTTCGAGGGACGCGCCTAACTGCGACGGTCGCGCGACGGTGACGACTAGGATGGGCCACGGCCGGCAACCGGCACGCAACTGCCGCGGGGTGGATGCGTCCGCGTTGGCGCGCGGATTGACCACCGGTTGACCTGCCCGGGCAGCCGGGCCGGCCGTTCGCTGGCCGGCCTGGCGTCAGCCACCGGGCGCTGGCCACTGGGACACGTGGACCGTCTGGCACCAGGCCAGCCCGCACGCCAGGTCTGCCCAACCCCGACCCCGGAGCCGCCGATGCCGACCCCGGTCTACCCGACCTTCGAGCACCTGGCCGGCAGCCCCCGCTTTCGTCGCCACGGCGCTGGCATCGGCGTGACGACCCCGAACCGGCACTGCCGGGACAGCGATTACCAGGCCCTGCGTTATCCGGTCCTGCCGGCGCGGCCCCAGCCCACGGATCACACCATGGCAAGCAAAGCGAACCTGAAATCGAGCGGCCGCGAGGCGGCGCTAGCGCGGCGCCAGGCCCTGTCCAGCCAGGGTAAGGCACGCCTGGTCAGCAGCAGCACCGCGAGCAGCTCCAGGAGCAGCAGCGCGCAGCGCGTTGGCAGCGCCCAGCGGGTGCGCCCGCCCCGCCCCACCGCGGACACCGCCGCCCCCCCGACGACCAGCCACCTGACTCCGCTAACCCTGGCCCCGAGCGTCAGCCTTGGCAATCCGACCGCGGCACGCCGTCCGGCCGCCGCCGCGCCGCGACCGGCCAAGGCCGTGCCAAGTCCATCGCAAAGCAGTCGGGCACTGGCCCGGCAGCGGCGGGCCGCGCTGGCCAACAGCGGCCGGCGGGCACTGCGGAGCCAGGACCGCGTGCGCACCCCGGCTGCCACTACCGCGCGTGCCGCCGCCGCGACCAAAGATACCAACCGCGACTGCCCGTGCGGGCGCGGCTGTGAGTGCCAGGGCCAGGCCGCAACCAGCACGCTGACACCTGCGGCGACCAGTCTTGCCGCCGCTGCGCCGACCAACGGCAACGGCCGCAACGGTCGCAACAAGCGCGCCGAGCAGGCCCTGGGCACCAAGCCCACCGGCCGCATGCTATCGCTGGCCCGCCGCCGTGCCCTCTCGGGCCGCGGCAAGGGTGCCACCAATACCCCCCATTCCATCGCCAGCCTGGCACGTCAGGCCAACCCGCGACTGTCCGGACGCGAACTGGCCCAGCAGGTGCGTTCCCAGCGCAGCAGCAACGGCCGTGCCGGCGAGCGTCAGGCGCAGCCGACCGGGCGCATGCGCCCGCGCGCCGAGCAACGTCTGGCCGGGGCCAGCGATCAGCCCTGGAAGGTCGGTGCCAGCGAGACTGCCATCGGCCAGGTCGTGACCGGCACCCGGGTCGGGCGTAGCCGCCGCACCACCGGCGACGAGCCCAGTACCTGCCGGACGATCACCGGCACCGAATACATGGGCGCGGAGATCTTCCGCGAGTTCTGCCAGGCCGAGCCGCCGCTCGGGGTACCTAAGGTACGCGTCAGCCCCACTGGTTTCGGCAATCTCTTGACCGGCAACGAGGTTGGTCGCTCGCCGCGGGTCACCGGGGACGAGCCTGGCACCTGCCAGCAGGTCACCGGCACCCAGTATCTATCCCCAGACCAGTTCGCCGCCTGGTGCGAGACCCGTCCGGAGCCTGGTCCGAGCAAGATCGGCATCTCCGGCACCCGCGCCGGGCGCCCGGTTTCGGGCAACCAGGTCGGCCGGTCGAGCAAGGTCACCGGCGACGAGCCCGGCACCTGCCAGCAGGTCACCGGCACCCAGTATCTGTCTCCGGACCAGTCCGCTGCCTGGTGCGAGAGCCGCGCCGGGACTTGGTCGGTGGCGGGGTCGGCGGCGGGGTCGGCGGCGGGGACGGCGGCGGGCGTGCGCACTCAGGCCAACCCGGACCGGAGCCCGAAGCGGGGCAGCCAAGGCCCGAGCCTGAGCCCGAATCCAAGGCAGCAACCGGGCCGGCAGCAGACCTCCGCCACGCCCAGCATGCCCGTCCCGCCCAAGGTCGGCACCTCGGTGACCCTATCCGGCGGCGTCGTCACCGGCACTCGAGTCGGGCGTTCGCAGCGCGTGACCGGCAACGAGCCCGGCAGTTGCCGGCTGGTCACCGGCGACGAATACGTCGATCTCGGTCAGTATCAGCAGTTCTGCCAGACACAGCCGCAGCCAGAGCCGCCGAAGGTCGGCCATTCGCATACCCATAAGCGCAAGGTCGTCTCCGGCACCCAGACCGGTCGCTCGTCCAGGGTCACCGGCGACGAGCCCGGCACCTGTAAGGCCATCACTGGCACCCCCTATGCTGGACTGGAACAGGCCGAGACCTGGTGCGAACCCGAGCAGCAACAGGCGATCCAGGCCCGCACCCGGCAACTGTCAGCTACCCCCGGTCCACGCATGACCGGCATCCAGCCGGGCATCGATCCGGCCCCCGCGCGCATCCCGCCGGGACAGACCGCGCTGAGCCGACTCAGCGGGGCTGGCAAGGGCGCCTGTGAACCGATCACCGGTACTCCCTACGTCGGTGCCGATCAGTATGTCGCCGCCTGCGGTCCCGAGGAGGCGACCGCTGGCAACGGCGCCCACCCCGGCGACACCGACTTCCCACAGTTGCTAGATACCCCGGCGGGTGATGACGACGCCCCCTGGCAGCAGTTCAGCGTCAGCACGCCGGCGCGCGAGGCCTTCGCCGCTGCTGCCGCCCGCTCGCCGGTGACCGGGACCAACTACGAGACCGGTGGCCAGTACATCACCGGTCCGTTCGGGATGGCGACCGGCAAGATCACCGGGACCGAGCAAGCGCGCTTCGACGGTCGCCACCCGCGGCCAAGCCTGCTGTCGCCAAACCCCATGGCGGCCCCGCATCAGGGCGCCGATGGCGGTCTGGCCGCGGCTGCCCATGATCCCGGCCCGCCGGACGCCGTAAGCCGGCGCATCACCGGCGAGGGTCAGACCGCCGGCCGCAAGGTCACCGGCGACGATTGGGAGCGCGGCAACAATGTCACCGGCACCGAAGGCGCCTCGGCGCGACGGCGCAATCCGACCCGACCGGGGCCAATGAGCGTGATGCCGCCAGTGGAGCGCAAGCGCAACGAGGACGTGGCACCGCCCACCAGCCGGGTCACCGGCAGCGCCGGCAGCACCGAGCGGGGCTCGCTGATCACCTACTCTGGTGGTGCCCGCGGCTGAAGCCGCCGTACCCCCGGTCATCAGCACCAGCCCCAGCCAGTCGCCATCGAGTCAGCCGTCAGCGTAGGACAGGACCATGCCGAGCCGTACCCGACCATCGCCGCGCCGCCGCGGACTCGCCCTGAGCGAGCCCACGGTCCCGGTGCGTGCGCGGGCCCTGCCCGTCCCCGCTCGGGCACCGGAGCAGACAGGCGACGCCAGCATCCAGCCCGCGGGTCCGTCGGCGGTCGCTGCAACGCTAGCCGACCAGCGCGCCCGGCGCCCGGCCGCGACGACACCGGCTGCTGGACATGGCCGCGGCGAGCGCCGGCTCCGGCCGACCCGCCCACCGCGCCCACCGGCGCCAGGCCGGCAAGCGGGACTGCCAACGCCGTCGACGCCGAACCAGGCACGGCGGCCGGCGCAGCGCCAACCCGAGGCACCGGTGTTGGCGCCGCGGGCGACCTCGGCAGCTGGTCTACATTGCCTAACCGATCACGAGCAGAACGCCCGGCTCTATGCCTACGACTCCTCGGTACGCCAAGCCTTCGACGTCATCGTACCGGTGCTCAAGGAGATCGCCAGTCATCGCTGCGAGCCCGACTTCGTCGAGCGCGCTCAGCGTATTGCCCGCAAGCGCTTGGGCGTGGAGCCACCCACGCACCTGCTCGATGACGCCTGGGTCACCGGCCTCGACATGCGCCGGCTGTTTGCCTGGACGGTGTTCGAGACCTATCGCCGCTTCAGCGACGACTTCTTTCAGCAAGACCCGCTCGGCGGGCGCGATGGCAGCGCCTTTCAGGCCTTCCTGCAAGAGTGCGGCTTTCACGCCCTCGACATCACCCCCTGCGCCGATGGCCGTCTGGCCCATGCCATCTCTTATGTCTTGCGCCTGCCCTATGGCACCGTGCGCCGCCGCTCCTATGCCGGGGCGCTGTTCGATATCGAAGACACCGTCGAAAAATGGATCGAGACCGAACTGCTGCGCTTCCGCGAAGGGCGGCCGAACCCGGCCGACGCCCCCACCCGCTATCTGAAGGCGGTGGTCTATCACTACAGCAGCCTGGACCCGGGTCATCGCGGCTGTGCCGCGCACGGTTCCGATGATGCCGCCGCTGCCCGCGCCGGCTGGGAGCGCCTCAAGGCCCTGCGGCAGGCGATCGAGAACAGCTTCTGCTGCGGCGCCTCGGTCGACCTGCTGCTGATCGGCATGGATACCGACACCGATGCGATCCGCGTCCATGTGCCGGACCGCGATGGCTATTGCGACCTAGAGCATTGGCTGGAGGCCACCAAGGTGCATCAGATCACCAGCGGCCTGACGCCGACCGAGGCACGCGCACGCATCGCCGAACTGATCCGTGCCCATGCCCCCGGACGCGCCGCCAGCAGCGGTAGCCGTGCGGCTGCCAGCGCCGCCCCCAGCGACGGCATGGTGCAACTGATCGCCCGGCTGATCGAGCACAATCTGGCCCAGATCGATTATGTCCGCCAATACCATGGCGGCCATTACCAGGATACCGATCATGCCGAGCGATTCATCGGCACCGGCTTCGGATTCGAAGAGATTCAACTGCGCAACCTCACCTATTTCGCTTATCTCGATACGGTCGAGGAAGGAGCGGCCGATCTGGATGTCGGCATTCGCATCTTCACCGGGCTCAATATCGTGCATGGTCTGCCGGTTCCGGTGATCGTGCGCTACGACTATCACAGCCGGGTACCGGGGGCGCGCGAACGGGCAGTGGCCCATTGCGAACGCATCGCCGCGGCGCTCAAGGCACGCTATCCCAAGCTCTGTGCCGACGGCCTGCTGCATTGCCTGCGCGTGGTGCGCGATTGCGATAACCAGGCGCAAATCGAGATCGTCGGCTCGTCGCTGGACCCGGCCGTCGTCGGCCACTGACCGGGGGCATCATGAAGATCTGTCAGGTCATCAAGCCGTTGGTCTCCACCAACCGCATCCCCGGGTTCGAGCACAAACACCTGCAGGTGGTGCTCGACGGTTCCGCCCAACTGGTGGCGGTGGACGCGGTCGGCGCCAAGCCGGGCGACTGGGTCATCTGTGTCGGCAGCTCGGCCGCCCGCGAGGCAGCCGGCAGCAAGGAGTATCCCAGCGATCTCACCATCGTCGGCATCATCGACGACTGGGATCCGACGGTGCCGACCTGAGCGCGGCGGGCAACGGGCAGCACGATGGACATCAATCAGGTGGTCGGCACGCTGGTGTGCACCTATCGCATCCCCGGGCTGGAACACTGCAGCCTGCGCATCCTCAAGGATCGCAAGGGCAAACTGCAAGTGGCCACCGATCCGGTCGGCACGCGCCCGGGCAACTGGGTGTTCACCGCCAGCGGCTCGGCCGGGCGCTACGCGATGGGCGATGCCAGCATCCTCACCGACCTGACCATCGGCGGGATCATCGACCACTGGGAGCCGGAGACCCTGGCCCGCACCGCGCCGGCCACCAGTCGGGCGACCTCCCAGGCGCCAGCCCCAGATAGCGGCGCGGCTCAAGCGGCCTGAATCGGGCCGCCGACAACGGGCAGCCGGGCTGGTCTGCCAGTGCTGGGTCACTGATAGACCAGCAAGTACGCAACATGATTCGATCCCCGGGTCACCCGGCCGGACGCCCGGACCCGCGACCCTTCCACGAGAGGTAGGAGATAGACAAATGGCAGGCCAACGATTCGGGATCGCGCTGGGCATGATCGAGACGCGCGGGCTAGTGCCGGCGATCGAGGCCGCGGATGCGATGACAAAGGCCGCCGAGGTGCACCTGATTGGGCGCGAATTCGTCGGCGGCGGTTATGTGACCGTCCTGGTGCGCGGCGAGACCGGCGCGGTGAACGCTGCGGTGCGGGCCGGCGCCGATGCCTGCGAACGGGTCGGCGATGGCCTCGTCGCCGCGCACATCATTGCCCGGCCACACGCCGAGGTGGAGCCGGTGCTGGAACGCAAGGCCCCAGGCTTCGCGCCGGGGCAGCCGGGGCGCTGACGCGGGGCGCGCCCGGCGCCCGGTCACCTTTCGATAGCAAGCACGACAGATTCAACGACTGCAAACGACGGAGACACAAGATGGCAAGCGAAACCATGGGCATTGCGCTGGGCATGATTGAGACCCGCGGACTAGTGCCGGCGATCGAGGCGGCAGACGCCATGACCAAGGCCGCCGAGGTACGCCTGATCGGGCGCGAATTTGTCGGCGGCGGTTATGTGACCGTGCTGGTGCGCGGCGAGACCGGCGCAGTGAACGCTGCGGTGCGGGCCGGCGCCGATGCCTGCGAACGGGTCGGCGATGGCCTCGTCGCCGCGCACATCATTGCCCGCCCGCACCGCGAGGTGGAGCCGGTGCTGCCCACCGGCAGCGCCGCCGCCGACTGATCCCGGCGCCAGCGCACCGCCGCGGGCCCGGCACCGGCCCGCCCCCCGACCCCGACCGCCGCCGCCGCGCCGCTGGCGGCGCAGGGAGCCAGACCAGACCTAGACCGGAGATGCAAAGATGGCCAGCGAGACCATGGGCATTGCCCTCGGCATGATCGAGACCCGCGGGCTGGTGCCCGCCATTGAGGCAGCGGATGCGATGACCAAGGCTGCCGAGGTCCGCCTGATCGGGCGCGAGTTCGTCGGTGGCGGCTATGTCACCGTGCTGGTGCGCGGTGAGACCGGTGCCGTCAATGCCGCCGTACGCGCTGGCGCCGACGCCTGCGAGCGGGTCGGCGATGGTCTCGTCGCCGCGCATATCATCGCCCGCCCGCATCGCGAGGTGGAGCCCATCCTGCCCACCGGCAGCGCCAGCGCCGACTGAGGTTGCCCGCGGCACCATTTGCCAGGCGCTGAGCGCCCGCTTTACCGCGACGGGCCATCCTGACGCGGCGGCGCCCTGGCAACCACCTCCCCGCCCCCTGCTACCGGATCAAGCAACCTCGGCCTGTCGATGCGACACGCAAGCGTTCATCCCCGCACCCTGGGCTATCTGGGCCGCGCCCTGAGCCTGGAATACTCGGCGGTGCAACAATATATGACTCAGGCAGCACTGGCCGAGGCCTGGGGGCTGCGCGAGGCTGCCGATCGCCTCCGGCACGAAACCGTCGAGGAGATGCAGCACGCCGACCGCATCGTCAAGCGCATGCTTGGCCTTGGAGTCGCCCCCAACGCATCGCAGTTGCGCCCGGCTGGAGTCGCACGCGACCTGGTCAGCCTGCTGCTGCAGGATGCCGCGCTGGAGGCCGAGATCGTTGCCCTTTACGAGGAGGCAATGCTGTTTTGCCGGCGCATTGCCGACCATGAAAACGCTGAGTTCTTCAACGGCCTGCTGCAAGACGAACTGGCCCATGCCGGGGCGATCCAGACCTGGCTGGCCGACTTGGGCGTCCAACCGCAAGCACCGGAAGAACGGGCCTACTTCTAGCGCCGCCCGGCAACTGGACCCGCACCATGCGGGCGAGGTACGCACCGGCACCCCTGACGCGATCGGAAACCGACCATGGCCGCTCATCCCTGGCGTCGCCGCGACCGCCCCCTGCGACTGGAACGCCGCCTGGAATTCCCGGACTACGACCGGCTGCGGGTGGTCCTCGACCGCATCGCCGACCTGTCGGAGGCGACCGGCGTCTACCCGAACCAGAGTTTCGGGCGTGATTACGTGAACCTGACCCTGTTCGCCGATGAGACCAGCGGTACTCTCACCGCCGCCATCGAGGCCTTTGCGCAACAGGTCGATACCTTGGTCGATGCACCCCTGGAGGATCGCACATGAGCGAAGAGAGCAGCAGCACTGGCAGCACCGACGGCACGGCGTCCACCCCACCCCGGCGAAAGCCCAGCCCGCGTGGCGGCCCCCGTGGCGGGGCATCCGCTCGCCCGGCGGGCCCGGCCTTCGGCGCATCCGCCCTACCCAGTGCCGCGCGAGCCAGCAACCCGTCCCTGGACGATCCCTACCACAGCGGCCAACGTATCTGGCCCGATTGATCAGTCGGCACCACTCTGACCGCTGCCGGTTGCCAGCGGGTGCCGTGGTGTCCGCCCACGGCGCCCGCGCAGCGGCCAGCATTGGTCCGCCACGCTGAATCAGCATGGTCGGGCGCCGCGCCAAGCGCAATGCCGGCAGCACCGGCGACCACTTTCAGATGCCAGCGATCAATGATGGTCTGAGCACGATCGGCGATGGCGGTGCCGACTATCTGTTGCGGCACACCACCCTGCGCCAATTGCAATTGCTGGAGGCGATCGTGCGGCTAGGGAGCTTCACCCGCGCCGCCGAGGAACTGTTCCTGACCCAGCCCACGGTCTCGATGCAGATCAAGAAGCTCTCCGAGGCCATCGGTGCACCCCTATTCCGCCCGGTCGGACGCAGCGTCGAGCCCACCGACGCCGGGCGCGAGGTCTATGCCGCCTGCCGCGACATCCTCGGGGTACTCTCCAACCTGGAGATCAAGCTCGCCGACCTGAAGGGCCTGCGGCGCGGGCGCCTGCGCCTGGGCGTGCTCACCACCGCACAAAATGTGGCCCCCGAGATCCTCGGCGCCTTCTGTCAGGTCTATCCCGGGATCGATGTCTCGCTCAAGGTCACCAACCGCGAGAACATCCTGGAACGGCTACTGGCCCACGAGGACGAACTCTATGTGATGGGACAGCCCCGCGAGACCCATCGCCACATCGAGGCCATCCCCTTCGCCCCCAACCCCCTGGTCATGGTGGCCCGCGCCGATCATCCCCTGGCACAGGAGCGGGCGATCCCGACCGCGCGCCTGGCCGAGGAAAACCTGATCCTGCGCGAGCCCGGCTCCGGGATCCGCGATGCCGTGCTCAAGCACTATGCTGCGGCCGGGATCACCCCGCGGGTGCGCATGCAGCTCGGCAGCAACGAGGCGATCAAACACGCCATCGTTGGCGGCCTGGGCATCTCCGCCCTGTCCCTGCATTCGCTGACCCTGGAGAGTGCCGGCGGCTGCCTTGCCCTGCTCGACGTGCAGGGATTTCCGATCCTGCGCCGCTGGCACCTGGTCTATTCCCGCGGACGCGAGCTATCCCTGATCGCGCGCACCTTTCTGGATTTCGCGATCGAATACGAGCCCGAGATCCGCGCCCGCCTGGCCGAGGCCGAGGCCGCCTTCGAGCGCACCCGCCAGCGATGTGCGGGCAGGCATGACAGCACCAGCGGGTACCACCACCCCCGCTGAACCGCGGGCACCTCCCCCAGCCCAAGACCCCGTCGAGATGCCGTTGAATCCGCCCCCCGACAGTTATCCCTATCCGGTCGCGCGCATCGGCATCATCGGCGGTGGCCAGCTCGGACGCATGCTGGCCAAGGCCGCCAAGCGCATTGGCTGCACCTGCCTGATCCTCGATCCCACCCCCGGCTGCCCGGCCGGACAGGTGGCCGGCGAGCAGATCGTCGCCGATTCCCATGATCCCACCGCCCTGGCCGAACTCGTTGGGCGGGTCGATGTGACCACCTTCGACATCGAAGACATCGATGCCGACGCCCTGCACGGCCTAGCGGCCGCCGGGCATCGTATCTACCCGGACCCAGCCCTGCTGGCCAAGGTCCAGGACAAGCTGCGCCAGAAGCAGGTGCTGGCCGCTGCCGGCATCCCAACCGCGGACTTCGCCGCCGCCGACCAGCCCGATGCGGAGGCCTTCGCCCGCTTCGGATATCCCTTGGTACAGAAGGCGCGCCGGGGCGGCTACGACGGCCGCGGGGTGATGATCATGCCGGATGCCGGGGCCTTTTCCCGCGCACTGCCGGTGCCGGGGCTGATCGAGCGCTTCGTGCCGGCGGTGAAAGAGCTAGCGGTGATGGTGGCCCGGGGTCAGGACGGTAGCACGCGCTGCTATCCGCCAGTTGAAATGCGCTTTCGCCCCGGGGAGAACATCCTAGAGTTATTGCTGGCCCCAGCCCGGGTCCCGGCCAGCGTAGTCAGCGCGGCACAGGCGCTGGCGGTGGCGACGGTCGATGCCCTGGCCGGGGTCGGCATCTTCGGGATCGAGCTGTTCCTGACCGCCGACGACTGCTTGCTGGTCAACGAGGTCGCCCCGCGCACCCACAACTCCGGCCATTACACCATCGAGGCCTGCCTGACCGACCAGTTCGAGCAACACCTGCGGGCGATCACCGGCCTGCCGCTCGGCAGCACCGAATTGCTCCGGCCGGCGGCGATGATCAATCTGCTGGGGGCGGCCGGACAATGCGGACGACCGGTGATCCGCGGCCTGCGGGCAGCGCTGGCCATCCCAGGCGTCTCGGTGCATCTCTACGGCAAGGCCGAGACCCGCCCATCGCGCAAGATGGGCCATGTGACCGTACTCGACCGCGACATCGAACAGGCCCGGCACAAGGCCGAGCAGGTGCGCGGTCTGATCGAGATCGGCGGCGAGGAGACCCCGTGACCAAACCAGCAATCCCCGCGCGCGGCATCTCCCCGGTCGCGCCCGCACTCACCCCCCCGGTCGGCATCATCATGGGCAGCGATTCCGATCTGCCGGTGATGCAGGCGGCCGCCGACGTCCTCACCGAACTCGCGATCGGCTTCGAGCTGACTATCGTCTCTGCCCATCGCACCCCGCGGCGGCTCTACGAGTATGCAGAGGGGGCCGCCGGGCGCGGGCTCGCAGTGATCATCGCCGGGGCCGGCGGCGCCGCCCATCTACCCGGCATGGTCGCCGCACTGACACCGTTGCCGGTGATCGGGGTGCCGGTGCGCAGCAGCGCCCTGTCCGGGCAGGACTCGCTGCTCTCCATCGTGCAGATGCCGCCCGGAGTGCCGGTGGCCACCGTGGCCATCGACGGCGCACGTAACGCCGGCCTGCTGGCGGCGCAAATCCTCGGCACCGCCGATGCGGCGGTGCGCGCGCGCGTGGTCGCCTTCAAGCAGGCGCTGGAGGCGCAGGTGCTAGAGAAGGTGCAGCGTCTGGCCGCCGGCGAGATCAGCGCCGCGACGGTGCGCGCTGCGCGCGCTACTTCTTCTGCTCGCCCTGACGCTCAGAGGGCTTGACCATGGCCTGGCCGACGGTGGCCGCGAACATGCGTTGCATCCAATCCATGCTGGCCAGGCTGTTCTTCATGTACGGCTCGAACAGGGCCATGGGGTCGTAGCCCTCGACGCCCTGCACCATCCGTTCGCGGATATCGTCCAGCAATTGACGCTGGAAGGCCTCCACATCAGGCAGGCCCATCAGCTTGCGCATCTCTTCCGGTGTCACGTCCAGATCGACTCGAATATTCATCGCGGGTCTCCGGTTCCAAGGGGCGGTTTCCAAAGGGCGACTGGCCTGGGGGGTGACGCGACCCCGTCGGACGCGGGTCAATTGTGGGGCGCACCTCGGCGACAAGGCAACCCCGCGGCCTGACGACGGTCTCACGGAGATACGGCCCGGGTCGAGCCCCGGCACCCCAAGCCTCGCCGCCCAGGGTAGACCGCCAACGGGCGGCCCGGGCTGGGCTCGCCGCTGCAGCAGCCGCGCGTACCTCAGTGGCGGCTGGAACGCGGCGGCAGATCGCGCGGCATCGGCTCCTCCACCAGCAGGCCCCGGCGTACCCGCCGGCCAAGCAGCACGCAGGCGCGCTCGAAGGCGCGGGCAGCGGCCTCGGCATGCCATTCCCAGTCCAGCGGCGGGGCATTGGTACGCAACTGCCAATGGCCGGTGGTGATGATCTTGCCGATGCGCACCTCGAGGGTCCAGTCGTGCCAGCCCGCCTCGGGGTCCTGCTCATCGGCGAACTCCTGCTCCACCAGCCGTACCGCATTGTCTCCGCTGTCATCCACAGCTTGGGCCTGCAGCACGGCGTTCTCCTCGTCCACGCAGCTCTGCCAGCCGGTATGCACCGCCGAGGCGTTCTCCATCAAGGCATGGACGATCAGCTCCGGCGTCAGGCGGACGCGCAGGGGGCTGTCCCAGTCCGGATCGGGCAGGTCGTCGAGGTCGTGGTTCATTGGCCGTTTACTTGTCGCGGTCGCTCGGAAAGAATAGGGCGCGTGTAGCTTAAACCGAGGTGGCGCCAATGTCTGTGCTGGTAGACCTGAGCATCTTCCCGGTCGCTGCCGGCGAACACCTGAGCCAATACGTGGCCCCGGTAGTGGGGATGATCGCGGCGAGCGGGCATCCCTATCAGCTGACCGCCATGGGCACACTGATCGAGACCGCGGTCCTCGCCGAGGCACTGGAGCTGATCGAACGCGCCCATTCCCTGCTCGCCGCCGCCGGCTGCGAGCGGGTCTATGCCACGGTCAAGCTCGACATCCGCAGCGGCCCGCCCGGGCGCCTGCAGGGCAAGCCGGCCAGCGTCGCGGCCCGGCTCGAGGCCGCCGATCAGACCCCCGCCGAGGCCGGGCCGCGGCCATGAAGCTTGCGGTCTTCTCAGACATCCAAGCCAATCTGCCGGCCCTGGAGGAGACCATCGCCCAGCTCGAGGCCTGGCGCCCCGACCTGGTGGTGATGGCCGGCGACCTGATCAACCGCGGCCCCGACAGCGGCGGCTGTCTGGCCCGCTTCCAGGCGCAGCGCGAACGCCTGGGCTGGCTGCCGGTCACCGGCAATCACGAGGAATGGGTGCTGCGCTGCGGCGAGACGCCGGCACGCACCCCGGGCGAGCAGGCGGTGCGCCAGTTCGCCGACTGGGCCTGGCACCAGGTGGCGCCCCAGGCCGATGCCCTACGCGGCTGGCCCGATCATCTGTGCCTGCATCCCCCCGGCGGGGCCGCCTGGGTGCATGTGACCCATGGCAGCATGGCCGGCAACCGCGACGGCATCGGCCCCGGCACCAGCGACAACCGCCTCGCCGACCGGCGCCTGCCCGAGGGGGTGGCCCTGTTCGTCACCGCCCACACGCATCGCCCATTCCAGCGTCGTTTCCAAGGCATCGACCTGGTCAACGTCGGCTCCGCCGGGTCCCCCTTCGACGGTGACCCGCGCGCCAGCCTCGGCCGCTTCACCTGGCATCGCGGCCGCTGGCACAGCGAGATCATCCGCTTCCCCTATGACCGCGTCCGCGCCGAGCAGGACTTCCACGACTCCGGCTTTCTGGAGCTGGGCGCCCTCGCCCGGCTGGTATTCATGGAATGGCAACGCGCCAACTTGCTGATGGCCGGCTGGCGGCAGCGGTACGAGCAGGCAGTGATCGACGGGCTGATCGACCTCGAGCACACGGTGACCGAATACCTGGACGGCCTCGGCCTCCAACTGCCAGCGCACCGCCGCAGGCGCTGACCCGCCCGGCCGCGCCGCAGACACCAGGTTAGGGCCTGGAACGACGACGATAGCGGGTCAGGGCGGTCACCTCGCCCTCCACTCGGGTCAGCAGCACCTGCCCTCGGTGATCGCCTGCCTCAACCGGAGACCCACCATGCTACCAGCCCAAGCCTCGCTCGCCACGCTGGCCAACCAGCCGGACGCAGCCATCGATCTCGCCGCCGCCGCGCTCGCGATCAGTCGCCTGTTTCAGCCCGAGGTGACCACCGACCGCTGGCTGGAGGAACTCGACGACCTGGCCGCCGCCGCCCGCAACCGCATCCGCGGTGAGGCCGAGCTGCTCGGCCAGGTCGCGATGCTCAATGAGTTCCTGTTCGCCGAGCGCGGCTTCAGCGGCAATCGCGACGACTTCTACGATCCGCGTAACAGCTTTCTCGATCAGGTCCTCGCGCGCCGGCTGGGCATCCCGATTACCCTGTCCGTGGTCTATGTGGAGGTGGCGGCGAGAATCGGGCTACCGGCCTGCGGGGTCGGGTTTCCGGCCCACTTTCTGGTGCGGGTCGGGCACGGCAGCAGTGCCCTGATGCTCGACACCTATGCCGGCGGCGTCGCCCTACCAGAGGCGGAACTGGACCGGCGGCTGGCCGATGTCTTCGGCGAGGGGCAGCTCAGCATCCGCAGCAACCCATCGCTACTGCGTCCCGCCGGCAAACACGAGATCCTGGTGCGGATGCTGCGCAACCTGGTCAGCGTGTATCGTCTCCGCGGCGACCAGGCCAATCTGCTGGAGGCCCTGAACGCGGTCCTGACCCTAGCCCCGGACCTGCCGGACGAGCTGCGCCAGCGCGGCCTGCTCTACGCCGCCCTCGGCTATCATCCGGCCGCCCTGAGCGACCTTCAGCGCTTCTCCGAGGTGGCCGACAACGCTGAAGAGATCGCCGCCATCGCACCGATCATCGCCGACCTGAGCCAACGCCCGCTCAAGCTGCATTGAGGCGGGTTGCCGCGGGCATCAACGGCCCGCCTCCCCAAACCACCTGGGGGGCCAGGCAACGGACTGCCTCCCGCGCCCCTTGGCGCCCTCATGGCCTAACCGACTCGGCTGTGGGCAGCCGCGCCGTCTGCCGCATCCAGCAGGCGCAACACCAGCAATGCGGTCGCCTTGGGGCTCTGCGCACGCTGTTCATCGCCGGGCAGGATCGGGCCGATGCAGGCCGGACAGCCAGCACTGCAGGCACAGCCCGCGACCAGCGCCAAGGCGTCCGCCACCAGCACGGCGGCAGCATCGAACAGCGGCACCGAGAGCCCGACCCCGCCCGGATAGTTGTCATAGAGAAACAGCGTCGGCTCGAAGCGCCCGCCCGGGGGCGCGGCCAGCGGGCGATGGTCCGGCCCGCGCAATTGCCCGCGCCCGTCGGCGCCGATCACCGCAAACCAGCGCCCCTGCCCGTCCCCGACCGCGCGCCCGAGATCGCGCACCTCGGCCATCACCCGCAGCGCGGCGACATGGTGCAAGGCATAGGCGGCCCCCAAGAAGCCCTCGATGGCACGCTCGCGCACCGGCAGTTGGTGCGCCAGCAGCGCCGGCTCCACCTGCCACCAGACCGCGGTGGTGTGCAGATCCTGATCCGGCAGATGGATATGGCCATAGCCGATATTGTCATGGGTGTAATAGCGGATCTTCTTATAGCCGGGGTAACGGCGCACCAACTGGACCTCGCCATGGGCAGCGAGGGCCGAGGGGGCCGTCACCGACGCGGTGAGACTACCCAGGGGCCGCTCGGCGAAGCGGGCGAGCACGCTGAGCCGGGTATAATCGATGGCCTCGGTGTAATAGTCGGCACGGGTGCGCCGCACCCAGGCCTTGCGCCCGGTCCAATCGAGCCGCTCGACCTGATAGGGCTGGGACTGGATCAGATAGATCGCCCCCTCGTAGAGCGTCCCCGGCGCCCCACTCCAATCCACCTCGGCAATGATCTGCTGGCCGCCGTCGCTGACATCGATCACGACGAAATTGCCCTCGGTCACCGAGCGCAGCGAGACCGCATTGGCGGGATAGCTGTCGGCAATCCAATACCAGCGTCCGCCCTGCGGTTGCAGTAGTCCCTCATCGCACAGATAGGCGAGCATCTCGCCAAGGTCCTCGGCGCAGTCACCGAAGCCCTCACCGTCGGTGAACGGCAATTCAAAGGCAGCACACCGGACATGATCCATCAGGATCAGCAATTGATCCGGATGCACCCGCGCCTGCTCCGGTGATTGCCCGAGAAAGAACCGGGGATGCCGGACCAGGTATTGATCGAGCGGATCGCTGCTCGCCACCAGCACCCCGAGGCTTGGCCGCTGGCGCCGGCCGGCCCGGCCCAGGCGCTGCCAGGTGGCAGCGATGCTACCGGGATAGCCATTGAGGATGGCGACGTCGAGGGCGCCAATGTCGACCCCCAGTTCCAGGGCCGAGGTACTCACCACGGTATCCACCCTTCCGGCCCGCAGCGCCTGCTCGGTGGCGCGCCGATCGCTGGGCAGATAACCACCGCGATACGCAAGCACCCGCGGTGGGCGCCGCGGATCGCGATCGAAGCAATCCTTCAGGTACTTGGTGATGACTTCTACCATGAGCCGCGAGCGGGCGAAGACGATGTTCTTCAGCCCCAGGCGCATCGCCGCGCGGGCAATGCGGGTGCTCTGAGAGCGGGCCGAGGCGCGGATACCTAGATCGGCATCGAGCACTGGTGGATTCCAGAACAGCAAATGGCGTGCGCCTTGCGGGGCACCGCTGTCGCTGACCGCGGCGACCGGGGCGCCGATCAGCCGGGCCGCCAGGTCGGCCGGATTGCCGATGGTGGCTGAGGCGAAGATGAAGCGCGGACTGGCCCCATAGAAGCGACAGATGCGTAGCAACCGGCGAAAGACATTGGCGACATGGGCGCCAAAGACGCCGCGATAGCTGTGCAATTCATCGACGACGATAAAGGCTAGGGCCTCGAAGAACTGTGCCCATTTGGTGTGATGTGGCAGGATCGCCTGATGCAGCATGTCCGGGTTGGACAGGACGATATCGCCGCGCGTGCGGACCGCCTTGCGGGCATCGCCCGGGGTGTCGCCATCGAAGGTGAAGGCCTTGATGCCGAGGCCGGTGGCGGCATGATTCAACTGCGCCAATTCTGCCACCTGGTCCTGGGCCAGGGCCTTGGTCGGGAACAGGTAGAGGGCCTTGGCCCGCTGGCGCAGGACCGCATCGAGCACCGGGAGGTTGTAGCAGAGGGTCTTGCCGGAGGCGGTGGGGGTCGCCACCACCAGATGCGAACCGGCCTGGACCAGGTCCCAGGCCTGGCGCTGATGGGTGTAGAGTCGGTTCAGGCCGCGCGCCAGCAGCGCCTGACGCAGGTCCGGATGCAAGTCCGCCGGCAGCTCGGCGTAGTGCCCCGGCTGCGCCGGCAGCGTCAGTGCACCAGTGATGCGCCCAGCATGCCGACGACGCAGCCCGGCCAGCAGCCGCGCCAGGCGCTCGTCATCGGCGCCCGCGCCGGCTGCCGCGCCGGTTGGTGCGGGCTCGGTCCGCGTCTGCTGCCATTCGTCCATACGCTACGCCTCATCGAAACTGCCTGCGTTACCGATCACGACCACTGGTCACCGGTGCTGTCCAACCATCGCCGGGGCACCAACCTCGGTCCGGTGCAGACGGACTCGTCGCCATCGATCCTGCCGCCCGTGATGACCGGGCCCCGATCCGCCTGCGATACTAAGCGATGTGGCAACGATAACCCGCATGCCCGCAGAGCGGTTCAGCCTCGCCTCACCCGCCTGCGCCGCGGCCTACCGGCGCGACCCGAGGCCAGCTTCACCTGCAGGAGAACCGATGTCCATCTGTCCCGAACACCCCCTGTCAGTGCGCACGCGCCGGTGCGCCGCTCTGATCCTTCCGCGCTGGCAGACCGGCACCTCGACGCGGCTCCTGGCGCCCACGCTGGTCCCGGCCCTGCTGCTGGCAGTCGTGCTGGGCCTGCTGCTCACCGCGCGCCCAGTGCCGGCGCAGCCCACCGGCGACGGCTCCGCCCCGCTGCCGGCCGTAGTGGTTGCGGCGGTGCAGATGCGCCCGGTCGAGCAGACCCAGCGCTTCACCGGCAATATCAAGGCGATCGCTGCGGTAGACCTGCGGGCGCGGGTCGAAGGCTTCCTGGAGGAGGTCGCGTTCGAGCAGGGACGCACGGTAGAGGCCGGTCAATTGCTCTATCGCATCGAACAGGCCACCTATCAGGCCCAGCTCGACAGCGCCAAGGCGCAACTGGCGGCGGCAAAGGCGGAACTCGACAGCGCCCAGGCCGCCCAGGAACAGAAACAGGGCGACTTCGAGCGCCAGCAGACCTTGCTCGCGCGCGGCGATACCTCGCAGGCCATGTTCGATCAGGCGCGCGCGCAGCGCGACGAAGCCGCCGCCGACGTCGAGCGCGCGCGGGCCAACCAACAGCAGGCCCAGGCCGCCGTCAAGACCGCCGAGATCAACCTCGGCTACACCACGATCTACAGCCCCATTCGCGGGCGCATCGGCGCCACCAACTACACCGCCGGCAACCTGGTCGACCCGGCCAGCGGCACCCTGGCGACGGTGATTCAGCTCGATCCCATCCGCGCCGTGTTCTCGATCCCCAGCGCCGATTTCATCCGCTTTATGCAACAGGCAGGCGGCGATCCCGACCGCGCCCGCCAGCAGATCGAATCGCAGGTGATCCTGCCCACGGGGGAGACCTACGCCCACCAGGGGCACATCAACTTCGCCGATAATCAGGTGGATGCCCGCACCGGCACGGTCGCGATCTTCGCCGATTTCCCAAATCCAGACCATCTGCTGCTGCCCGGTCAGTTCATCACCGCGGTGGTTGGCAGTGGCTCTGAACAACGCCTGCCGGCGGTGCCGGCGGCGGCGCTCCAGCGCACCCGCGAGGGCGAGCAGGTCTTCGTGGTGGGCACCGACAATCGGGTGGAGTTGCGCACGATCACGACCGCTGGGCGGGTCGGCAACGATCTGGCGGTCAGCAGCGGGCTGACCGAAGGCGAGATCGTGGTGGTCTCCGGGATGCAGCGGATTCGCCCGGGCATGGAGGTCAAGCCGGTCCGCGATGCCAACGCCGCGCCCTCCGCGCCAGAGCCAGCCTCCGCGGACGCGAACGAACCAGCAAGCGCGGCGGCTACTGGGGAGGCGACCGGAGACGCAACTGGCGACGCCAGCGGGCAAACCGGTGAGGGCGCGACCGCGGCCGCACCCGCAGACGCGCCTGAAGACCAGCCAGCGGAGTCAACGCCATGATCGCTAAGGTCTTCGTCGAGCGGCCCCGGCTGGCCGCCGTGGTCTCGCTGGTCATCACCGTGGCCGGACTGCTCGCCATCGCCACCATCCCGGTCGAGCAATATCCGCCGATCACGCCGCCGGTGGTGCAGGTCACCGCCAGCTATCCCGGTGCCGATGCCCAGACCATCGCCGACACCGTCGGCGGCCCGATCGAGGAACAGGTCAATGGGGTCGAGGGCATGCTCTATATGTCATCGACCGCCTCCAGTGCCGGCACCTATTCCCTGAATGTCACCTTTGCCGTTGGCACCGATCCGGACATCGCCCAGGTCAATACCCAGAACCGGGTCGCCCAGGCCCTGGCCTTGCTGCCGTCGCAGGTCCAGCAACTAGGGGTGACGGTGCAGGCACAGTCCACCAACCTGCTGTTGGTGATCACCGTGACCTCACCGGATGAGAGCAAGGACGCCCTGTTCCTATCCAATTTCGCGACCATCAATGTCCAGGACGAACTGGCACGGGTAGACGGGGTCGGCAATGCCTCGCAGTTCGGGCCGCTGGACTATTCCATGCGCATCTGGCTCGACCCCGAACGGATGGCCGGCCTGGGGATCACCCCGCGCGATGTGATCGACGCCATCCGCCAGCAGAACATCCAGGCCGCGCTGGGTCAGGTCGGCGGCCAGCCTAGTCCCAGTGATCAGGTCTTCCAATACAGCATCGTCGCCCAGGGTCAATTGGATGCGCCGGAGGCGTTCGGCCAGATCGTGGTGCGGACCGGCAACGCTGGCGGTATCGTGCGGCTGGAGGACATCGCCCGGGTCGAACTCGGTGCCCAATCCTATAACAGCATCTCGCGCTTCAATGGCCAACCGAGTGCCGGTATTGCCATCTATCAGGCCCCCGGGGCCAATGCCCTGGCGGTGGCCGATGCGGTGCGCGCCGAACTGGAGCGTCTGCGCGGGCGCTTCCCGGCCGGGGTCGAGGCCGAGGTCATGTACGATTCCACCCTGTTCGTGCGTGAATCCATCCGCGAGATCGTCGTTACCCTGGCCATCACCGCCGCCATCGTGCTGCTGGTGGTCTTCATCTTTCTGCAGGACCTGCGCGCAACCATTGTCCCGGCGTTGACCATCCCGGTCTCGCTGATCGGCGTCTTTGCGGTGCTGCTCGCCGCCGGCTTCTCGGCCAATACCATCAGCCTGTTCGCGGTGGTCTTGGCGATCGGGCTGGTGGTGGACGACGCCATCGTGGTGGTCGAGAACGTTCAGCGCATCATGCTGGAAGAGGGCCTGGACCGGCGCGCGGCGACGCTCAAGGCGATGGAACAGGTGACCGGACCGATCGTCTCCACCACCCTGGTACTGTTTGCGATCTTCGCCCCGGTCGCCTTCCTGCCCGGGATCTCCGGGGAGATGTTCCGCCAGTTCGCAGTCACCATCGCGGCCGCGGTGGCAATCTCCTCGATCAACGCCCTGACCCTCTCGCCGGTGCTGACCGCACTCTTTCTGGGCACCCCCAAGGCCCCGCGGCGTGGCCCCTTCGCCTGGTTCAATGCCGGCCTTGAACGCGGCCGCAACGGCTATGTGCGGGTGGTCGCGCTGATCGCCCGGCGCTCGGCCATTGCCGGCGTGCTGATCGTCGTGGTCGGTCTGGCTGCCGGGCTGATCATGCAGCGCCTGCCGACCGGTTTCCTGCCCAACGAAGACCAGGGCGTGCTGTTCCTGGATGTGCACCTGCCCAGTGCCGCCGCCCTACCACGCACCGAGGCACTGATGGAACAGGTGCGCCAGATCGTGCAGGACACCCCCGGCGTGGCCAGTGTGCTGACCGTCTCCGGCTACAGCATGCTGACCGGGGCGCCCGGCTCCAATCGCGCCCTCGGGGTCTTCGTGCTCGAACCCTGGTCCGAACGCACCACCCCGGAGACCCGCCTGAACGGCCTCTACGGGCGGCTGAAGGCACAACTCGATGCCATCCCGGGGGCTGACATGATGCTGTTCCCGCCGCCGCCGATCCCCGGCATCGGCGCCGCCAGCGGCTTCAGCCTGCAGTTGCAGGCGCTCGGCGGGCAATCGCCGCAGGAGCTGAGCGAGGTTCTGCGCGGCCTGCTCGCCACCGCCAATCAGGACCCGCGCATCGCCGCCGCCTATTCCAGCTTCAGCGCCGATGTCCCGCGCCTGTTCTTGGAGTTGGATCGCACCCAGGCGCAGTATCTGGAGGTCCCGGTCGCGGCCGTCTTCGAGACCATGCAGGCCCTGTTCGGCACCGCCTATGTCAACAACTTCACCTATCTCGGACGCACCTTCCAGGTCAATGTCCAGGGCGAACAATATGCCCGCCAGGCCACCGAAGATATCGCCAGCACCTATGTCCGTTCCAACCGCGGCGACATGGTGCCGATGGCAGTCCTGGCCCAGGTGCGCGACGACCTCGGTGCCGACCTCTATTTCCGCTACAACACCTTCCCCACCGCCGCCATCAACGGCAGTGCGGCCCCTGGCCATTCCGCCGGCGAGGCCATGGCAGCGATGGAGGAGGCTGCCGCGAAGTCGCTGCCAGACGGCTGGGGCTTCGCTTGGACCGGGCTCTCGTATCAAGAGGCCCAGCAGACCGCCGGCGGGCAGCTCGCCCTGTTCGGTCTGGCGCTGCTATTCGGCTATCTGTTCCTGGTCGCCCTCTACGAGAGCTGGGCAGTGCCCTTCGCGGTACTCGCTTCGGTGACCGTCGCCGCCCTCGGGGCGGTCGCGACCCTCTGGCTAGTCGGTCTGGACAACGACCTCTACACCCAGATCGGGCTGGTGCTATTGATTGGCCTCGCCGCCAAGAATGCGATCCTGATCGTCGAATTCGCCAAGGAACAGCACGAGGCCGGCCATGGCCTGTTTAATGCCGCCCTGGCCGGGGCGCGGATGCGCTTTCGCGCGGTGCTGATGACGGCGCTCGCCTTCATCGTCGGCGTGCTGCCGCTGGTCCTGGCGACCGGCGCGGGGGCCAATGCCCGCATCCATCTCGGCTTCACCGTGCTCGGGGGCATGCTGGCTGCAACCATCTTCGGCATCCTGCTGATCCCCGGGCTGTACGTGATGTTCCAGTGGATCGGCGACCGGGTGGGGGCCTGGGTCGGCCGGCAATCGGCCGCCGAACGCGCCGCCGCCGTGCGCAGCGGGGCCGATTGAGCGGCGGCCGGACAATCCTCACGCTGCTGCCGCGCGAGGCAAGTCAACCACCAGCCCCCGCGCCGTCCTCAGCCTCCAAGAACATCCGCTGGGAAGAACATCTGCTGGCGCCGATTGCCGCCCCGGCTGAAGGATGTCGGCCATACCGGACGACCACCCGAGAGGTCTTGGGTGGTCTTGCCATGCGGTTTCCCGAGCCTCAGCTTCACCGCAAGGCGACCCCGGCGCATACCGCGCCTGACCAATCGCCTGCCGACCTTCGCGCAGGCTGGCGGCGCTGTATGTGCTCGGCTCAATCCTTTTCAGACGAATCTCTTGATCACTAGCTTCCTCTCGCAGCAGCTCATACTGATCTCTCCGCTAATACGGGATGGCACAGATCTTCATCCTCGATGTCTCCGCCTGTTGCGACCGCCGTCTGCGGTGATTTCCGGCAGCCGTCATGCTAAATGACGCAGGAGTGCTCATCGCCATCGAGGGTCGCCTTGCGTTACCCTTCCGAGAGGGCTGTCGGGAGCATAGCAAGCTCGGTGATCGCCAAGACGACGCCAACGGGCGAGGCCGCAGGCCGGCCATCAGGAGCAGTCAGATGGTAAGCGAGTTGACAGCAATGGGTTCGCCCCACTCACGTCGTACGTCGGCGTTTTGCCAACAGATGCCGAGCGTTAAGCGGCGCGAGCGAGCCACGCACAGTCCCCGTGGAGCACAGCCCGAGCAAGAGTTCAGGCCGCTTCAAGGCGCCGCCGCTTGTGCTCACTGCTCGGCATCTTCCTCGCTCGCGGACGCACGATGACATCCTCTGCCTACCGTCACAGCACCCCCTTGCCCCGCCCGCCGGGCTTGACCCCGCGCTTGAACAACAGGTCCAAGGCGCGGTGTAAACAGACATTTGCCTGCAGCGGGAGACCAGTCCGCCTTGCGGCGTTCCGGTGTCGGTCGGCGGCACCACTCCATCGCTGCCGCGCATCCCAGCTTTGAGCGACTTGCGGAGCCGCCCAAGATAGGCCCAATCCTCGCTCCGCCCCCAAGCATTTTGAGCACCCAGGCATGCTCCGCGGCTTTGCTTTCCTATCCGTTAGGCGCATCACATGGACGCCGCCACCATCGCAAATTGGGGTAGAGAGCAAGCCACTGCGAGGTGCTTAGAACTCCATGCGGAAACCCGCGGTGACGGCATAGTCTTCGAGCTTGTCATAGCCGAGCAGGCGATTAAAGGCTATGAAACCCGAGCGCCCGTGCGCGAATTGCGCCGACAGGCCCACGCCGATATCATAATAATTCCGATCTGGCGGACTGCTGCTGAGGTGCCAAACCTGCCCGCTCCGATCGTTGACCCAAAGCACGGGGATGTTCCGCGCATCGGCAGAGAATTCATGCACCCAGTCGAAACTGAGCTGGGGTACCACCACTCCAATGCCAGCGCTGACTGCATTTGCGATCACGAAGCCCACTCGCGAAGTCAGGGATTCGTTGTTCTGGGAGCCAACGGCAAGTGCCAAACTGCCGCCTGGTGCGCTGGGATTAGACATCGATTCCCGGTAGCTATCCACCGATTGCCTGGCATAGTTAAGACTCAACTGCGGTGTGAAGCTGAGGGACTCCCGCGCAAAGGTATAGCCACCACCCAATGAGACATAGAACAGATCGCCGTCCGCGCTGGCCTTAGCGGTCTGATTCACATGCACCTGTTCCGTGCTATAGCTGAACCGCCGGGAGAGATCATAATCGTTCCTAACAAACCCAGCGACACCCTCCAGAAAGGCACCATTTTCAATGAAATAGGTGCCATAGACCGCTAGCCCCCAACCATCGACATCAATTTCCCCAAGGTCTTTTTTCAAGTCGATCTTAGTCCGGGAAATATTCGCCATGCCGCCAAACACGAAACTCTCGGTCACACGTGTGTCGGCGCCTAACGTGAGAGTCCAGCCATCCTGATTAAATCCAGGGATATATTCATCACGGCTGCGGCTGGTGTCTCGATACTCGATATTCACGAACGCGCTCAACCCGCTGCCAGCCAGATCCCCGCTAGCTGCCCCACCGGCGTGCTGACCGTACAGCAAATGCGAGGCAATCAGTTCGCCGGGGCGAAACGCCGGCATTCCGCTGGCGAGACGTGCGCCAACCAAGCGCGCCGAGGCGACGGCTCGACCCGCCTGAATCTGCTGCATCGCCAACAGTGACGCCGCCCCATAGGGCGTCAGCATCTCCTCTACACGCTCACCGCTGGGGACCGGCAACTCGCAATCGTCCTGAAAGGCCGTTTGTATATTCAGCCCGCTGCCACAGGCGCGCCCGAGGGCATCGCTGGTTCTCTCTGAATTCACAGTAGGCGAACGGCGTGCCGTGTAGGACTCGGCAATCGTGGTCGCCCAGCCCGGGAAGGCGACGGGCAAGAAGCCCATCAGCAGCCCGGTACCGGCCATGGCCAGGCGCGCGCGCGGATAGGTCGTTCGTTTCGCTTCAGGCATGAGTAGACTCCTCGTCTTGTCTTGAATATGCCATCTGGATTCCAATCGGGATCGATAGCAGGATAAGGAACCAGTAGCGCAGCAGGCTCAGCTCAAACAGGCCACCAGCTAGCGCCAGACCCAGACTGCCAAATACAGCCCCAAGCAACGGTGGTCGCACACTGTTCGCCGTGCGCTCCGTGACGCGTCGCAACGATTTCAGGGTGCTCAACGCGAAGGCGCCAAAGGCGATGAAGCCGAGCAGGCCACGTTCGCTCAGTAGCTCCAAGTAGAGGTTATGCGCCCAGGGAATATGCCGTGAATCCAGAATTACCCACGCAGGTAACTCGAGTGCTGCGAGGTAATGCTCATAGCCGAGGGAAAACCCCCCAGGTCCTTGCCCTAGCCAAGGGGCATCCAAAAACATGCGCCAGGCAACCAACCAGGGTGGCAAGCGCGTGGACCAAGAGACCGGGTCGAAAAACTTTGCGGACAGCGGGAAGCCAGCGGCGACATCGGCAGCCACGGCAGCAAGCACGAGCAACACGAGCCCCGGTAACATCCTCTTCGGCCGGTTCTGTAGCATTAAAAAGAAAAATGCGCCCAGGACCAGCAGTAATCCGCCCCGACTTTGATACACAACGATACATGCGATCACGGTAAGAAATGCCATCATTCCGATAAGCTTTATGCGGAAACGGCATTCAGAGCATAACCAGTGAAGGCAAAAAGGAGACAGCAAGCAAAGAAACAACAGGTCGTTTGGTATGGAGAATTGCACATAACCGGCCTGGTCCATCCAGACGGTTGGGTGTTCGCCGGGGTGCGTGACGGCAACCCAAAGAAACCTGCCTGCCGCGACAATCGCCATAGCGGTGAGCGTCAGAGCCAGGCGTCGCAGACCGCGCTGGTCCAGCCCAATGGCAATCGTGTGGCACAGCAGTACCGCCGGCAGCATGCCGAGGCTTGACAGCAGGGCCCGCTCCGGATCGGATGCAAACGCGACCGACAACAAGGTCAGGCCGCCAAACGCCAGCGTACTCAATAATACTGGAACCGGCCACACGCGATCCGCCGGACGCGGAGCCAGCAATAGCAAAAGGCCACAGCCCAGACCCAGTGCCGCGAGGTGGATATGGATCGGCAGTGGCAGGCTCAGGCACAGTAGCGCTCCTAGTAGCGACCATTCGGCAACCGAGCGCAGGACATCTGGCATCGCTTTTCCCAATGCATCCGATTGGTTATGTTGGAATAGGCGTGAACTGCGTTCGCGTTCTTCTCACCGGCCGGGTACGCGGCTGATAGCCCACCCGCGCTACCAACAGGTCAGGATGTGCCCCATGCGGGCATCCGGCTCCTCAGCCTAGACGGTCGCCACTTGCTGTAAGCACGGTGCGCAAAGCGCGCGCCGAGGAGTGCGTATCACCTCAGCAAGCGGTTGAACCTGCCTATTCCGCTGACAGTGACCGGTCACGACGGAGATCGTGACCGGAGCAATTTCGCTCTCCGCGGCGTGCCGTTCCGGGGTGTAATCGATGCCAGTCCCGCAGTGCTGGCATTCGCAGGTCTCGGCCAGAGGCAGCGCGAGCCAATCGTTGCAATACGCCGCCCAGCCGCACCTTTGTCCGCCCGGAATGTCGCAGGCCCCAAGATCCAGGGACTTGGCAGGGAGCCCCAAGACCGTGAAACCGACCTTACAGCGCCAGTAGGCGTCGGTCTTCTCAGTGGGCCTTCCCGGTTACAGCAGGGCAGCGCGCGCGGCATGGGCGGCCGCGTCGGGCGTGCAGGTTGCGAAACCGCTATTCGGCGAGGGCCGCATCGGTGGCGGCACCCGCCGGGCCAGTCAGGGCGGCGGCCAATATCAGATTGCGGGGTTCGATCATCGTCATTAGCCTCCTAATCAAGGCAGGCCGGCGCTGGCCCAGATTGGGTCGTTCCAAAGCCCACGCCCGAACCGCTTCGCTCAGAGGTTGTGAAGTCGCCGGCCATCGCGAGGGCGTGTTCGGCAAGGCGCCGGAAGCCGACCATTGGAAACCGTAGCCGGCCGACCTGACCCGCTGTTCGGTGTTGCGCAGCGCAACGCGCACGTCCGGGGGCGTCCGCTGTCGCTCGGCGGTTTTTCAGACGCTCTCAGAGTGGCGCGCAGCTCTTTGGCAAGGCGGCAGCCTTCCGGCTCACGCTGGGGGCGGCGGCGTAGGCGCTCCAGAGATCAGCTTCGAGGCGATCCTCGGGGACGCCGCCACCCGTATCATACAGGGCGCCCAGGCTGACTTGCGCCCGACTTGCGCCACCGGATCGCCGGGACAATCTGCCGCAACCAGCCGGTAGGGCGATTCCGGGTCGCCGGGGCGGGAGGGCCAGAGGTGATAAGCCAGCGCGAGTGGCGCGGCAGCATCTCCCGCTTCGGCCCGTCCCGGGGTCGGGGCGAAACCGGCTCGGGCGCGTCCATCAGCGGCGCGAGGTCGCGGTCCCCACCGGCGGCCAGCGCCAGCCTCAGCGTGGTTCGCAGCACGCGCCAGGGAATAGACCGGTGCGATCTCCAGACCGGGTTTGGACCCGGAGGTCAGGTAAACCTTGAAAACGGCAAGCAAGCGAGACCATGAACCGACTTTACCCCTTCTGGCACGCGACCTGGTCGCAGGGCGGTGGTTGTGGGCCGTCCTCCTGGCGGTGGCCATGAGCGCCGCCTTCGCCGCCGAGCCACGCCCGGTGCTCGACTTCCGCGATCCGCCCCCCGCGGCGGCGTGGGCTGCGGTCGACGACCGCGTGATGGGCGGCGTCTCGGCCAGCCGGGCAGAGTTCGCACCCGAGGGGCTGATCTTCCGGGGGACGGTCTCGCTGGACCAAGGCGGCGGTTTCGCCTCGATTCGCGCGCAGCCCCGCGAGTACGGTCTGGCCGGGGCCACGGCATTCGTGTTGCGAGTCCAGGGCGACGGCCGGAACTACAAGTTCGGCGTCCGCACCGACGACGCCTTCGACGGGGTCCAGTATCAGGCACGGTTCGCGACCACTCCCGGCGCCTGGATCGACGTAGAGTTGCCATTGGCGGCGTTCCAACCGACCTTTCGCGGGCGCACGGTGGATGCTCCGGCCCTCGATCCAGCTCGCATCAAGGTCTTTGGCCTCCTGATCGCGGAGCGCCAGGCCGGGCCGTTCCGGCTAGTGGTCGAATCGATCCAGGCGCGGTTTTGAGCGGTCGCGTTCGCAGCGCACGAGGACGCTCGGCCCGTTCGAGGCGGTTCGCAGTGGTGAACCGTGGCGTTCTTGCCGGCGCGTCCGGAGCGACTCAAGCCCGGCAAGTCCTCAAACTCCGGGCGCGTCGCCGCCGGTGGTCGCGCGCAAGAAACCTCATCGCTCGGGCGTTCGCGAGAGCGCCGCCGTTTCGAGCGCGCGCCACGCCGTCATCACCCGCAGGCACTCGGCGACTTGGATGCGGCTTGGATCTCCGGGCTGACCAGCGTCGCCGCGAGCAGTGCCGCCGGGAAGCGGGCAATCGTCCAAACGCGCATCAGAGGTTCCTGAGTCCTGGCGTTGGCTCACCGAACGAAGACCTCACCGAGGGCGACCCGGCGGTCGGTCTTCAGCACGAAACCACCGTTCTTCACACCCGGACCTCGGGCGGCTGCGCCCTCACCCCGACAATCACCAGCAGGCACAGCTTGGGATCATCGCGCTCGCGCCGCGGTGTGTGGATGCCGTCGCCCCACCAGGCAGCGGGCTGCTGGCCGTCGAGGCGGCGCCCCGTCCAGCCCTGATACGCTGCAGCCCAGGCGGTCTTGAGCCAGCCCAGCGCAAACGCGGAGAGGCCTTTGGCGTCCTCTCCTACCAGCACCTCGCGCGCCTCTGCGAGGTCGCCGCTGGAGATCCCCTTACAGATCGAGCCACGGCAGCGCCGCAGCGACCCGGGCGCCTTGAGCCGCAGCGGGCCGCGCACAGCGCGCGGCACCCGCGCCGACTTGAACCTGACACCGGCCCCGGAGCGGCCGCGTCCCTTCGCCATCTGGACCGCAAACCGACCCACCGTGGTGAGGACCTCGCGTGCCAGCAGATCACCGTTGCGCACCACCGCTCGGCGCCACCCCGGCGAACTCATCGAGCAGCACCTGGGCCTCCGCCTGGGCCTCCGCCTCGATGACCCGCTGCAGCATGTCCCGTGCCCCGCGGCGCAGCAACTGCTCCAACGGCAGGCCCAGCTCGGCCAGCGGCTTCCCTCGATCCCTGCTTGCACTTCGGCTCCCCGTCCTCGTATCGTCGGGCATGGCGCACCGCTCTCATGAGCAGAGAAAGCACCCAAATGGCCATCAAGAAATCCGAACTCTACTCTTCCCTCTGGGCCGGCTGCGACGAACTGCGCGGCGGCATGGACGCGTCCCAGTACAAGGACT
>REDK01000114.1 GCA_007693535.1 Chromatiaceae bacterium | reverse complement strand
TGCCCAGGTAGCTCAGTTGGTAGAGCAGCGGACTGAAAATCCGCGTGTCGGTGGTTCGATTCCGCCCCTGGGCACCACCTTCAGTTGCGATAGCGCCCGCGAAAGGACGCTCGCATGTTGATAGTCAGCAATCTGCTGACTTGCTCCAGTCCCCATCGGTTACCGCGGCAGCCGCGCTGGCACCTCCACCCTGTTAGCCCCGACTCTGCGTTTTAACCCGAAGGGTCTGCAAGGCTGCGCCGAATACCTCAGCGTCACCCTCGTTCAGCGGTGCGTCTGGCTGGCCCTTCGCTACTTTCCGATACAGAACTCGCTGAAAATCTGGCCCAAGAGATCGTCAGCGCTGACCTCGCCGGTGATTTCTCCCAACGGCTGCTGCACTAACCGCAGTGCCTCGGCCAGCAATTCCGGCGCATCCCTCCGGTGTGCAAGTTCTACCGCCGCCTGCAATCCCGCAATGCCGCGATCCAGCGCATACAGATGCCGTCGCCGCGCACTGAATTCGCCATGCTCCGGGCCGCGATAGCCCGCGGCCGCCTTCAGGTGCGACCGTAACAGATCGAGTCCGGCACCACTGTGCACTGAACAGGCAATCGCCGTGGTGTCGCTATCGTCTTGCCAACAGCCGGCAGCGCGCCCAGTCAGGTCGATCTTGTTGTGGACCAGCGTGATGCGCGCGGCTGGCAATACCAGTGTGTCTGATACCGGCGGCTGCGGATTGCGATCGTCGGTCAACCAAAGCAAATGGTCAGCAGTACCGATCTGAGCCTGGGCGCGGCGAATGCCTTCCTGCTCGACCGGGTCGGTTGAGACACGCAGACCCGCGGTATCGACCAGCCTTAAGGGCAGACCGTCGAGGGTAATATCCGCATGGAGGAGGTCGCGGGTGGTGCCCGGCACAGGAGTGACGATTGCCCGGTCCTGACCGGCGAGGGCATTGAGCAGACTGGATTTACCCACGTTCGGGGCACCAGCAATCACCACCAACAGACCATCGCGAATCAATTCTCCCTGGTGAGCGCTGGCTCGCAGAGCCTGCAGCGATTGCCGCAACTCTGTCAATTCGCTGGCGTGCCGGGCGGTGGTCAGTGGATCGAGATCCTCGTCGGGAAAATCCAGACTGGCCTCGAGATGGACCCGTAGTCGGGTCAGTTGTGACTGAAATGCGGCAATTCTCCGCGCAAAGACACCGCTCAAGCTGCGGGCGGCGAGGCGTGCCTGAGTAGCGCTGTGGCTTCGGATGAGGTCGGCAACCGCCTCCGCCTGGGTCAAATCAAGCCGACCGTTGAGGAAGGCACGCTCGCTGAATTCCCCGGCTCGGGCCGGCCTAGCCCCCAGCGCCAGCACCCGGTTGAGGACCAGATCGAGCACCACTGGTCCGCCGTGACCCTGAAGTTCCAGCACGTCCTCGCCGGTATAGGAGGCAGGCCCGGGACTGAAGATCACCAGGCCTTGATCGATCAGCTCCCCGCGTGTGTCGCGAAACCGACGCAACACTGCCCGTCGCGGTGCTGGCAGATCGCCGCACAACTGGATCGCGACCTGTGCGGCAGCCGGTCCCGAGACACGTACGATACCAATGGCCCCTATCCCGGGTGCGGTTGCGATCGCGGCAATGGTATCGAGCATACCGGCGAGCGAAGGAACCGAGCAGGATAAATCAGTATCGTCATCCGCCACTTCAGGTCGCTTTCTTGCCACCGTGGCGGGCAGCCCCCTCGATCTTGCGCGTGATATACCACTGCTGGGCGATCGACAGCAGGTTGTTCACGGTCCAGTAGAGCACCAGGCCGGACGGGAAAAAAGCGAAAAATACGGTGAACACGATTGGCAGGACCATGAAGATCTTGGCCTGCACCGGGTCCGGCGGCGGCGGATTGAGCTTCTGCTGCACGAACATGGATACACCCATAATCAGCGGCAGAATAAAATAGGGATCGGGCTCGGTGAGATTATTGAGCCACAACATGAACGGCGCATCCCGCAACTCGACGCTTTCCAATAGCACCCAGTACAGTGCGATGAAGACCGGAATCTGCACCAGAATCGGCAAACAACCGCCCAGCGGATTGATCTTCTCCTTCTTGTACATCTCCATCATGGCCTGGTTGAGCCGTTCCTTGTCATCGCCATAGCGATCCTTCAAGGCCTGCATCCGCGGCGCCATCTTACGCAGATTGGCCATCGACTTATAGCTGGTCTCGGACAGCTTGTAGAAGGCGCCCTTGATCAGGATAGTGAGGATGATAATCGCCCAACCCCAGTTCCCGACCAGCTTGTAAATCATCGACAGCAGCCAGAAGATCGGATCGGCCAGAATAGTGAGCCAGCCATAATCGACGGTTAGGCCGAGACCCGGTGCGATATCCGACAACTGTCCCTGAAGCTTGGGGCCGACAAACAGCCGGTTTTCGAACAGGTGCGTTCCACCCGGCGGGATGACCACCGCTGGCGAGTACATCCCGATGATGTAGCGGGGACCATCGTCGACCAGTCTGGTATAGAAGGCCTGCGGGATCCCCGTCGGTGGGATCCAGGCCGCCATAAAATAGTGCTGAATCATCGCCACCCAGCCATCGACAACGGTCTCGTCAAGGCGACGGCGGCGAATGTCGTCGAATGACTCCTTGTTGTACTTTGCCTCCGGTCCGTACCAGACCCCGCCGGTATAGGTGCGGATAAAGTTGGACTTGTTGGGATCGTACAGCTCGGTACGCTGGAGCTGATTGTAATCCCGCACGGCAACCGCGGCGTCACTGTGATTGATGACCTCTTGGGCCACCTCTACTACGTAACTGCCGCGGCGGAAGCGCAGACGCCGGATCACATCAATGCCGGCACTGGTCCAGTGCAGTTCGACGGTCAGCGTATCGTGATCGCCGTCGAGCTGGTAATGATTGTGCGCAGCAGTAAACCGGGTGTTGTGGGTCGGCAGTTCCGCAGTCGCATCGCCGAGCAGACCTGATTGGACAATGAATTTGTTGGGCGGAGTCGGCTTGAGCAGGCGGAACTCCTGCTGCGGTTCGTCGGCACTCTGGGCGTAATCGATCAACCAGAGGCTGGTGATGGTACCTCCTTCCGGGGAGATCTCAGCGCGCAGCACATCGGTCTCGACCGTGATCGGACTTGGCCGGGCCGCCTGTTCATCGAGCGGGCCATCGATCGAACCCGTTGTGCCGCTTGGGGTCGCGGCGGCCGGTGGGGCATCCGGCGTATCGGCATCGCCACTGGCAGCTACCCCCGGTGCGGTGCCGCTAGCGACAGGCGTAGTTGCCGTCACCGGCGGGGCCGGGAAATGTCCGTAGTCCTGTTGCCAGGCCTGATAGAGCAGGAACAGCACGGCGCCCAAGGCGACGATCAAGATCAGGCGCATGTTATCCATGTTGATGGGGCTTGGTTGCGGTGGAGGGGACGGCAGTATCGGTGTCAGCGGCAGCCAGATGCTCGCCGGGACGGCCACAAAAGTGTTCGGGAACCGGGTCGAAACCACCCGCATGCCAGGGATGACAGCGCAACAGCCGCTGTAGCGCGAGCAAGCCGCCACGCAGAACACCATGGCGTTCCACAGCCTCGATGGCGTATTGGGAACAGCTTGGATAAAACCGGCAGTGGTTTCCGAGTAACGGGCTGATCATGAGCTGATAGGCCCGCAGGATCAGGCGGACGAACCGGCGCATAGGCGTCCTCGCAGATGATCCAGATGGCGGTTCAGGGAGCGGCGCAGGGTCGAATTGTCGGCGGCAACGGCCGGGGGTCGACACAGCACCACGATGTCCAGGTTGCAGCCAGCCCGTAGCAGGTCGGCGCGGTAACAGCGGAAGACCTCGCGGATAAGCCGCTTCAGGCGGTTACGGGCAACCGCTCGGCGGGCACATTTGCGTGCAACAGCCAGTCCCAAGCGCGCCTCGGCAGTGGTACCGGGGCAGGCCAGGCAGGTAAAGAACCGGTCGGACGAGCGCTGTGGCGTCGCGAAGACCCGGCGATAGTCAGCAGCAGCGAGCAGGCGGGCACTGCGTGGAAAGGCTGCGCAGCGATCCCCCATGACGCGATGATCGGTGCTGCGATGATGGTCTGATGGCCGGCTCGAAGCGTGCTGGGCAGCGCTGCCCCAGGAGCGGATGTCACCGGACCAGCGTCCGTTCGCAGGTTAGGTGCGAGCGGCAGCACGAATCGAATCGACGAAGCGAATTGGGAGCAACGATCAGATCGGCGTCAAGCGGACGCGTCCCTTCGCGCGTCGCGCCAGGATGACCTTGCGGCCGTTGCGGGTAGCCATGCGCGCGCGAAACCCGTGGGTGCGGGCCCGCTTGAGCCGACTCGGTTGAAAAGTCTGTTTCACGGTGGCGATCCTGATTGCTGGGTGCAGATTTCGGCGTCAGATATCGCAGGGGCTGGGAGCGAGACAACAATCTCTGCGAGCCACTCAAGCGAGATCACAACCGACCAAAAAGACCCCGAAGTTTAGGGCCGAACACCAGTCGGGTCAACCACTGGACAGCAGCGATCAGCCCGCCAGGGGCGTTGGTAACATGTGGATAACTACCGGGCAGAGGACTAGACTGGCGAGCGGCGTCGCGGTCGACTCGAGGCGCACTGAGATAAACCGCGACCGCGACGCCTGACCTTGGCGGCACTGCGCTCAGGCCTGTCCCACGACGTGGGTCTCGGCGTTGGCCCTGACAGCGGCGGCAACACCGACTCTGGCGCTCGCCACGGTCGCTTTCCCGATTTCTCCGAGGAGTCCCAAAATGCAGACGGTCTGGCAGGCCTGTGTAGCCCTGTTACAACAGGAGTTGACGGCGGCAGAATACAACACCTGGATCTTGCCGTTGCAGGCCCGGGAAGAGGCTGGGTTGATGCGAATCTTTGCGCCCAACCGATTCGTGACCGACTGGGTTAGGCAGCATTACGAACACCAGATCACGCAACTCTGCGCCCAGGCCAGCGGCGGGCGTATCCAACAGGTGCGCTTCGAGATCGGGTCGCTGCAATCAACAGCCAACACCGAGCGGCCGACACTCGCAACCGCGTCTGGTCCAGGCCATACCCAAGCCGTGGTAGGGAGTGATTTAGACGAGGAGAGCCGCTTCCAAGCGGAACTTGCTCAACGGCGGCGAGCGGCAAACCTCAGCGCCGATTTCACCTTCGATACTTTCGTAGAGGGCAAATCCAATCAGATCGCCCGAGCCGCGTCGATCCAGATCAGCGCCAACCCCGGGGTCAACTTCAATCCGCTGTTCATCTACGGTGGCGTTGGCTTGGGCAAGACTCATTTGATGCATGCGGTTGGCAATACCATCGTCGAGGCAAACCCGACTGCACGCGTGGTCTATGTCCATTCGGAACGTTTTGTCTCTGATATGGTCCGCGCGCTGCAGCACAACAAGATCGACGACTTCAAACGGCGTTATCGCACAGTCAATGCACTGCTGATCGATGATGTTCAGTTCTTTGCCGGCAAGGATCGCTCGCAAGAGGAATTTTTTCACACCTTCAACGCCCTGTTTGAAACCCGCCAGCAAATCGTCCTCTCCAGCGACCGCTTTCCTAAAGAGGTCAGTGGCCTGGAGGAACGACTGAAATCACGATTCGGTTGGGGTCTGACAGTAGCTATCGAACCCCCGGACCTGGAAACTCGGGTGGCTATCCTACACAGCAAGGCCAGCCTGTTACAGGCGGAACTTCCGGATGATGTCGCCTTCTTCGTCGCCAAACGCATGCGCTCTAATGTTCGTGAACTGGAAGGTGCGCTGCGCCGGTTGATCGCAAACTCCCGCTTCCTCGGGATGCCGGTCAACCTGGAATTTGCCAAGACGGCCCTGCGCGACATGCTGGTCGCCCAAGACAAACAGGTCACCATCGAGAACATCCAAAAGGCCGTTGCGACCTACTACAAGATCCGTACCAGCGATCTACTCTCTGCCAAGCGTACGCGTTCTATCGCACGACCACGACAGATGGCGATGGCATTGGCAAAAGAACTGACCAAGCACAGCCTCCCGGAGATCGGCAGCGCCTTCGGCGGTCGGGATCACAGCACCGTGATCCATGCGACCCGCAAGATCAAGGAACTGCGCGAGACCGACAACCTGATCGAGGAGGACTATCGCAACCTGTTGAGAAGTCTCACCGCCTAGCTGTGGATAACCGGTGAACACTTCTCCGGATTGCTGATAATCCACCGAATCCAAGCCCGGTGTCAGAGCGGCTGCCAACGCGATCGATATCGCCCAAGGCTTTGAATAAAAAGATATTTTTAAGCCGAAACAGATTATCCACCGCGCCTATTATTATTGTAATTTAGATAAATCTAGAGACAACGATAATAGCGTTACGGGTTAGCAGCGAGCAGGCGATCGACATAAGACTGCCTCCGCGGGGACAGAATGAGTTCTGTGAAAGCCGTCCCAATAACAAAGGTAGGGATCGACCGGGAGCCTGCGGCTTGACTGTGGGTGATCCGCGAGACACCTATCTATCCACAGCACATGCACAACCTGTAACATCGGCGATCAACCCAGTTAGACTGTGATAACTGCTTGGTGACGCTGAACATACTGGACCCACGGGCCTTATCCCCAGGGGTTATTACAACAACTAGTTAGATATTAGAGAGTCATTGTTATGAAGATCGCCCTGGAACGATCGCAGTTGCTATCCGCCCTGTCCTTGGTCGCAGGCGTGGTCGAGCGTCGCCAGACCTTGCCGATACTCGGCAACGTCTTGATCGTTGCCGAGGGCGAAGGTATTTCGCTCAAGGCCACGGATCTGGAACTGGAGATCGGAACTGCCGCTCAGGCCAAGATCGAGAAGCCTGGGGCAGTTACCGTGCCAGCGCGCAAACTACTCGACATCTGCCGTAACTTGCCGGACGGGGCTCAGATCAATCTGCGGACGGAAGGCGAACGGGCGACCATCGTCTCAGATCGTAGTCGGTTTAGCCTGAGCACCTTATCCGCGGATGATTTTCCGGTCATGGAGATGGGGGCCGTAGAGTTAACGCTAGATATCGAACAGGTGGTGCTGCGTCGGTTGTTGGATAAGACGGCTTTTGCGATGGCACAGCAGGATGTTCGGTATTATCTGAACGGTGTTTTACTTGAACTGCAGCCGGAACGGCTGACCGCAGTGGCCACTGATGGACATCGATTGGCCAAGGTCACCGCTGGGGTGGATGCCGCAGTGACTGCAGATCTGGAACAGCCCCTGCAGGTGATCGTGCCAGGAAAAACGGTGCAGGAGTTGCGACGGGTGCTGGGAACCGAGGGCAACATGGTACGTTTGGAATTCTCCCAGCGCACCATGCGCCTGCTGGCAGGGAATGCCGTTCTTACTTCCAAGCTGGTAGACGGCCGCTATCCTGAATATGAGCGAGTTATCCCAAAGAATCTGGAACGCCAGGCGACTGTGAATAAGGAGCTGCTCCGAGCTGCACTGCAGCGGACGGCAATTCTTAGTAATGAGAAATACAAGGGTGTGCGGGTAAGCTTCAGCGATAGCACGTTGGCGCTGCAGTCCAACAATCCAGAGAAGGAAGAGGCAGAGGATGCAATAGAAATCAGTTATCAAGGAATCGAGACCACGATTGGGTTTAACGTGAGCTATGTGTTGGATGTGCTGAACGTAATCAGTGATGATGCAGTCGAGGTGTTTTTTCGCGATGGTGACAGCAGCGCGGTATGGCAGGGAGAGGGAGCTAGCGACGAAACCTTTGTCATCATGCCGATGCGGCTATAGGGATAGGCCTCGGTCGAGCATCGGATAGGGCAGAGAGATCGGTGGTCGAGGCACTGTCTGTCCGTTGTCTGCGCAATCTCCGGCAGGTAGACCTGTATCTGGAACCGGGGTTGTTGGTCTTAGTCGGGGGCAATGGCGCAGGGAAGACCGCGGTCCTCGAGGCTCTGTACCTGTTGAGCCGCGGTCGTAGTTTTCGGGGACGAAGGTACGGACCGTTAGTGACCCACGGCGAGACCTTTGCCCGGATCGAGGGCCGGCTGGTTCGGGATGGGCGATGTCAGCGGATCGGTTGGGACAGTCGCGCCGATACTGCGACTGACAACGGCGAAAACAATGTGGGATACGGCGGGTTCCGGGTGCGGTTGATCTGTGACGCAACCCATGCCCTAGTGGAAGGAGATCCAGCGCTGCGACGGCGGTTTTTAGATTGGAATGTGTTCCACGTGGAACCTCGCTATGCGGGGCGTTGGAGCAGGTTTCGCCGAATCGCTGCCCAGCGCAATGCTTGGTTGCGTGCCGGTGGGACCGGTGCCGCCGTCTGGGATCTGGCCTATGCCGAGGCAATGGCGGCCATCGCCCAGGCCAGGGCGGCATTCTTTGATCGCCTGCGGCGGGCCTTCGAGGTATTGACCAATCGCACTGGCTGGTTTCCTGGCCTGACGCCGATCTGGCAGGATTCTCTCATCGAAGCGGCAGCCATCCTGGAACGGTTGACCGAGATGCGTCCGGCAGATGTGGATCGGGGTTACAGTTTCGTGAGTCTGGCACGGGCTGATTTTCTGTTTCAGATCGATGGGCGTCGTTGGATAGGTTCTCGCGGTGAGACCAAGCTGGTTGGAGTGCTGATGCAGTTGGCAGCGGAGTCGGTGGTTGTAGCGGATTCTGGGGACGCAGCCCTCTGGCTAGTGGATGATATCGCTGCCGAACTGAACGACGACTGGCAGGCGAGACTGATAGATCTCGTTGGACGCCAGTGTCAGCAGATGGTGCTGACGTCCTTGCCCGGGCGATTACCAAAGTGTCCTGAGCAGACAAATGTCCAAATGTTCCACGTGGAACATGGAACGGTTCAACGCTGTGGATCAGTGTGAGTTCTGAACCGGGCCGGTGTCAGTCGATGCGGCTGACAGCCGTGTTCGCCTGGGTACTAAGGCTGCTCGATCAGGCCAATGGCGCGATGTTCCACGTGGAACATCGGACCCTTTGCGCCGGGGTCTGGGCGGACCGTCATCTGTTCTTCGCCAGCGGTTGGTGTCAGGGTCGGGCCTGAAATGTTCCACGTGGAACATCGTACCAAGTGCTGGCTGCCTATCGGTTCCGTTCGCTTCCCACTGTCTGCTGCCGTCCCCGCGGTTCCCCCGTTGATCGCGCTATAATGCACTGGCTATTCGGCCAGTTCGGACATAGATGGCCCAGCATTCGGACTAGCCCTCGAATCCTGACACGCCCTGTTCAGGCCGCGGTAACCGCATCCCCCTCACCCTTGTGCCCCAGGTGCCATCTGCAACGCGATCCCTCTTTCCCCATCTCCCACCCGTCGTCACGGCGGCGGGCGCGTTGACGATCTCTAACGGCCTTGCCACCGGAAGGACGCTCTTAGACGCATGACGTACGATTCCAATAATATTAAGGTGCTCCGCGGACTTGACGCGGTGCGCAAACGCCCGGGCATGTATATCGGCGACACCGATGACGGGACTGGGCTCCATCACATGGTGTTTGAGGTTGTCGATAACTCCATTGACGAGGCACTAGCCGGCCATTGCACAGAGGTCCTCGTCGTCGTCCATGCTGACGGTTCGGTCAGCGTTAAGGACAACGGACGTGGCATTCCGGTCGACATCCATGCCGAAGAGAACCGTTCGGCGGCTGAGGTCATCATGACCGTGCTCCACGCTGGCGGGAAGTTCGATGACAATTCATACAAGGTTTCGGGTGGATTGCACGGGGTCGGCGTTTCGGTGGTCAATGCCCTGTCGGATCACCTACACCTGCGCATTCGGCGGCAGGGCATTCTCTACGAACAGGAATTTCGGCTTGGCGAACCTCAGTATCCGTTGCGGGAGGTTGGTGCCGCCGAGGGCACCGGTACTGAGGTTCGCTTTATGCCCTCGGCCCAGGTTTTCAGCGATCTGGAGTTCCATTACGAGATCCTGAGCAAACGCTTGCGCGAGTTGTCATTCCTGAATTCCGGGGTGCGCATCCGGCTCAAGGATGAGCGTAGTAACCGTGAGGCAACCTTCGAATATGATGGCGGTATTCGTGCCTTCGTTCAGCATCTCAACCAGAACAAAGTGCCCATCCATCCTACTGTGTTCTATTTCCTTGCGGAGCGATCAGGCACCAAGGTTGAGATTGCCTTTCAGTGGAATGATGCCTATCAAGAAACCATCTTCTGCTATACCAACAACATCCCGCAGAAGGACGGAGGCAAGCACCTCGAGGGGTTTCGCGCTGGCCTCACACGCACCCTGAATCAGTATATCGAGCGCCAGAGCCTGGATCGGAATCAGAAGACCCGGCCAGTCGGCGACGACGCCCGGGAAGGACTGACCGCAGTGGTCTCGGTGAAGGTGCCGGACCCCAAGTTCTCATCCCAGACCAAAGACAAGCTGGTCTCCTCTGAGGTGAAACCGGTGGTCGAGTCGTTGTTGGTGGAGCACTTCGACATGTTCCTCGAGGAGCAGCCCGCTGAAGCAAAGGTCATCGCCAACAAGATGCTGGAGGCAGCACGAGCGCGGGAAGCGGCCCGTAAGGCCCGCGAGATGACCCGCCGCAAAGGAGTGCTGGATATCGCCGGGTTGCCTGGCAAGCTGGCGGATTGTCAGGAGAAGGACCCGGCCCGCTCCGAACTTTTTATCGTTGAGGGCGATTCTGCCGGCGGCTCCGCCAAGCAGGGGCGTGACCGCGCCTTCCAGGCCATCCTGCCTTTGAAGGGCAAGATTCTGAACGTGGAGAAGGCGCGCTTCGATAAGATGCTGTCCTCCGTCGAGGTGGGTACCTTGATCACTGCCTTGGGGTGCGGCATCGGTCGCGAGGAATACGACCCGGATAAGCTTCGTTATCATCGCATTATCATCATGACCGATGCCGATGTGGACGGCGCCCATATCCGCACCCTGTTGCTGACCTTCTTCTATCGTCAGATGCCGGAGCTGGTGGACCGCGGCCACATCTATATCGCGCAGCCGCCCCTCTACAAGGTCAAGCGGGGCAAGCAGGAAGACTATCTGCTCGATGATGCCGAGTTGGGCCGGTCTTTGATCCGTGCCGCCCTGGATGATGCCAGGCTCTATGTGGCGGCGGAGGCACCGTCCATGAGTGCCTTGGCCTTAGAAGATCTGGTGCGCGAATATCATGTCTTCCGCGCCATGGTGAATCGGCTGATGCACCGGTATGACCCGGCCTTCATCACCGAGCTGCTGCATCTGCCGCGCCTGACCCTGACACTGCGCGGCGACCCGGTGCAGCGGGATCAATGGCTCAAGGCGCTCGCCGCCAGGCTTGCCGCACAGTCGGCAGTGGCCATCGCCTACCGGATTAGCCTGACCGATATCGATGATCCAGAGCATCCCGGGTTAACCCTGGTCAAGTTGGTCCATGGCATCCCTGAAACCCGTTACGTCTCCTTCGATTTCTTCGATTCTGCCGACTATGGCCGCATCGCCGCGCTGGGTGAAAAGCTTGCGGGCCTGATTCAGCCCGGGGCGCGGGTAGAGCGACGCGAGCGGGGGCGCGCTGTCGAGACCTTCGCCGATGCCTACGACTGGCTGATCGGTGAGGCCAAGAGCGGCTATCAGATCCAGCGCTACAAGGGACTTGGGGAGATGAACCCTGGCCAGCTCTGGGAGACCACCATGGACCCGCAGATGCGGCGCCTGTTGCGGGTGACCATCGAGGATGCGGTGGCGGCAGATCAGATCTTCACCACCCTGATGGGTGAGCAGGTGGAACCCCGGCGGGAGTTCATCGAACGCAATGCGCTCGCGGTGGAGAATCTCGATGTCTGACCCCTTCAGCGATTCCGCGGGCTCGGGCTGATGACGAGTGAGGGCCGGGCAGCCTCCCAAGCTGGGGGCAAGGTGTTCAGCGTGCGATTGATCCAGTGCTCGGCGGCGGCATTGACGGTCGCTGCATCCTTGCCGGTCGGATCGATCGCCGATCCTACCAATAGATGGATCCGGCCCGGCCGCTTGCGCAATTGGCGCCGGCCCCAGAAGACCCCTGCGTTGTGGACGATGGGAACCAGTGGCACGCCGGCCTTGGTGGCCAGCATCGCCGCACCGAGATGAAAGCCGCGCCACTCACCAGGCGCGACCCGTGTCCCTTGGGGAAACACGATGACCCAGCGACCCTGTCGCAGATGAGCCTCGCCTTCCTGCAGCAGCTTGCGCAGCGAGGCCCGCAAAGCGTTGCGATCGAGCGCGATGGGCCGGAACCGCGCCAGCGCCGCACCAAAGAACGGTATCTGTAGTAGCTCCTGCTTCAGCACCCAAGTCTGGCGTTCCGGTAGTAGCACGCGCAAGGCAATGGTCTCCCAGGTGGATTGATGATTGCTGACCACTACCGCTGGCCCTGGCGGTAGCCGCTCCAACCCCCGCGCATGAAAATCCAGTCGGCAGATCATCCGCAGTGCGGTGAGTTCAGCCTTGGCCCAGGCGCAGGCTAGCCGATTCAGGCCAACCTCGCCTAACCACCGCCCGAACAACAGCATCGGGATCGCATAGGCGACCACCAGCAGATTAAACAGCAGCGCAAATAGCAACGAACGCAACAGGATCATGTGCGATCCCCATCGGCAAGAATCAGATCAACAGCGGCATTTAGATCGGCGCTGATCTCAATCCCTTGTAGGCTGTCTGGCATGGTCCTGGCCGTCGCCGCACCACGACCAGTCAGCACCAGCATCGGGCGCGCGCCTACCGCCCGAGCGGCCTCCAGGTCGCGCCGCGAATCGCCAACCACCGGCACCCCGGCAAGCGGGGTCGCACAGCGCTGGCCCAACTCGAGTAACAGGCCGGGTGCTGGCTTGCGGCAGCCACAGTCGCTCTCCGGACCGTGGGGACAGAAGGCGATGGCATCGATGCGTCCACCACAGGCCTCGACCTGCGACCGCATGGTCTGATGGATGGCGTTCAGGGTGTCGATATCGAATAGCCCGCGGGCGAGCCCAGACTGATTGGTCGCAATCAGCACCGAGAAGCCGGCATTGGTCAGTCGGGCGATGGCCGCCAGCGATCCCGGCAAGGGCTCCCACTCCCTGGGATGCTTGATGAAGGCGTCTGATTCCTGGTTGATTACCCCATCGCGATCCAGGATCACCAGTCTCATCTCGGGGCGATCCACTCGATCAGATTCTTACCGTCGGTCTTGGCGAACCGGTGTTGGCCGTGGAAGGCCGGCACCGCGGCGAGCATTGCCGTATAGGAGTCGTGCCCGCTCACGCCTCGCTGGCCCTCTGCAGCAGGGCGATGTCGGCGACCCCCAAGAACAGGGTCTGCAGTGCCTGCAGGATCGCCAGTCGGTTGCGGCGTACCGCCGCATCCTCGGCCATCACCATCACCGCATCGAAGAAGGCATCTACCTCGCCGCGTAGCCCGGCCAGGGCACTGAGTACCTCGGTGTATTGCTGGGCCGCCAGCAGGGGCGCGATCTCATGCTCTAGTGCCTTGACCCGTTGAGCCAGGGCCCGCTCCGCTGGCTCGGTCAGCGCTGTCGAATCGATACCGGTCACCGCGGTGGTGGGTGCGATCTCGGCCTCGGCCGCCTGGCGCAGGATGTTGCGGATACGCTTGTTGGCAGCGGCCAGGGCGTCTGCCTCCGGCAGCGCGGTGAAGGCCTGTACCGCGGCGATACGCCGGTCAATGTCGGCGGGCCGGGTGGGATCGACTGCCAGCACCGCGGCGACTACGTCCTGGCCGATGCCGCGCTCGCCGTAATAGCCCTTGAGACGCTCCATTATGTAATCGAACACGGCATCGACGCCGGCCGCTGGTGCCAGCCCTGATGGATAGGCGTCGCTGGCCGCGGCCAACAGCGCTCGCAGGTCGAGCGGCAGCGGAGTCTCGATAAGGATGCGCAACACGCCGATCGCCGCCCGGCGCAGCCCATAGGGGTCTTTGACGCCGGTCGGGCGCTGGCCGATGGCAAAGATACCGACCAGGGTATCCAGCCGGTCTGCCAGCGCGATCGCCTGGCCGCAGGGACTGGCCGGTAGCCGGTCGCCGGCCTGCCGGGGAAGGTAATGCTCCTCCATGGCGGCTACCACCGCCGGTTTTTCGCCGGCGCGGGCGGCATAGTAGCGGCCCATGATCCCCTGCAGACTCGGAAATTCCCCGACCATCTGGGTCATCAGATCGCACTTGGCCAGCATGGCGGCGCGTTCTGCCAGATCACCGTCGATTCCCAGCTCCAGGGCAATCGCCCGAGCCAGCACTGCCAGGCGCCCGGCCTTCTCCCGCATGCTGCCCAGTTGCTGCTGGAACAGCAGCCCGGCGAGCGCCTCGACCCGTTCGGCGAGCGGGGTCTTCAGGTCCTGCTCCCAGAAAAATTTGGCATCGGCGAAGCGGGGCCGGATGACGCGCTCGTTGCCGGCGCGCACCGCCTCTGGTGTGCGGCTCTCGATATTGCTGATGAAGATAAAGCGAGGCAGCAGATGCCCGTCGACATCCAGCAGCGCAACATACTTCTGGTTCTTCTGCATGGTTTCAATCAGCACCTCTGGCGGCACCGCCAGATAGGCCGCATCGAAACCTGCCAGCATGGCGACTGGCCATTCGCATAGGGCGGTCACCTCATCGAGTAGGTCATCGCTCAGGGCTGGGCGTCCGCCCACCGTTGCTGCCAGTTGTTCCACCTGCTCCACGATGCGGGTTCGGCGGGCAGCGAAGTCCGGTTCCACTCGTGCCTCGCGCAGGGCCTCCAGATAGACCGCTGGGGCAACGATGGTCAGTGGTTCGGGCTGATGGAAGCGGTGACCGCGGCTTTGATTGCCGATTGGGATGCCCAGAACTTGGCCTGGTACCGTTTCATGGCCCAGCAACACGCAGACCCAATGGACCGGGCGGATGAACTCCTCGTCGCGATCGCCCCAGCGCATGCGCTTGGGGATGGGCAGATCGCCTAGCGCCCGCTCGATCAGCACTGGCAGTAGGGTCTGTGTGCTGGTACCGGCGGTGTGCTGGCGATGCACCAGCCAGGTTCCCTTGGCGGTCTCCTCGCGTTCCAGCGCCGCGACCTCAACCCCGCAGGAGCGGGCAAAGCCCAAGGCGGCCTTGGTCGGCGCGCCGCTGGCGTCAAAAGCGGCGGCGAGCGCAGGGCCACGGCGCAGGCTGGTCTGATCCGGCTGTTGCACGGCGACATCGCTCACGATCAGGGCCAGCCGCCGCGGGGTGGCGAAGGCGCGCGCCTCGCCGTGCGCCAGCCGCTGCTCGTCGAGGCGCGCCAGCAGCAGCTCATGAAATGCCGTCGAGAGCCCGAGCAGGGCAGTAGGCGGTAGTTCTTCGGTGCCGATCTCGATCAGCAGATCCTGGTATTGTGCCATCCGTCTCTACCCCGTTAGTGCTGCAACATGGGAAAGCCAAGCGCCGTGCGTGCCTGCAGATAGGCCTCGGCCACCGCCCGCGCCAGGGTGCGCACGCGCAGGATGTAGCGCTGGCGTTCGGTCACCGAGATGGCGCCGCGGGCATCGAGCAGATTGAACAGGTGCGAGGCCTTCAGCACTTGCTCATAGGCGGGCAGCGGCAGTCCCGCCTCTACCAGGTGCTGGCTCTGGCGCTCGCAGACATCGAACTGCTGAAACAGCGCTGCCACTTCGGCATGCTCGAAGTTGTAGGCTGACTGCTCGCGCTCGTTCTGTAGGAAGACATCGCCATAGGTCACTGGACCATTGGCGGACTGGGTCCAGAGCAGATCGAACACGCTCTCTACTCCCTGCAGATACATCGCGATGCGCTCCAGTCCATAGGTAATCTCGCCGGTGACCGGCCGGCATTCCAGCCCACCTACCTGTTGGAAATAGGTGAACTGAGTCACCTCCATACCGTTCAGCCAGACCTCCCAGCCCAGCCCCCAAGCCCCTAACGTGGGCGATTCCCAGTTGTCCTCCACAAAACGGATGTCGTGGACCAGAGGATCGATCCCGAGGTCCCGCAACGAGTCCAGATAGAGTTCCTGGATGGCCAGCGGCGAGGGCTTCAGCACGACCTGATACTGATAATAATGCTGCAGCCGGTTGGGGTTTTCGCCATAGCGTCCGTCGGTCGGGCGCCGCGACGGTTGCACATAGGCCGCACTCCAAGGCTCCGGGCCGATGGCGCGCAGAAAGGTCGCGGGATGAAAGGTGCCGGCACCGACTTCCATGTCGTAGGGCTGTTGGATGACGCAGCCATGCTTGGCCCAGAAGGTCTGCAGGCGCAACAGCAGGTCTTGGAAACTGATCAGCGCGGGGGTGGACAAGGGGCACTCCGTCACGGGTCCAAAGCGCCGCAGTATAACGAGTCGCCGCCGTGGCTGGTCAACGCCACGGCGGTGCGGCAGCCTCCCGGGCTCAATAGTGGCGCTGTCGATCTACGCCGATGAATGCGATGAGGAGCCCGAGACCGGCAATGCTGGCGGCGACCAGGAAGCTCGCGGTGGCGCCGACGCTGTCCCATAACAACCCGCTCAGTAGGCTGCCGCTGGCACCGCCGACGCCGAAGCTCAGGCTGTTATAGAGGGCCTGACCGCGCCCCTGGGTACGGCCAGGGAAATAATGATGGGTCAGATGGATGGCCGAGGCGTGAAAGGCACCGAAGGTGAAGGCGTGCAATACCTGGGCGGCGATCACCAGCGCCAACTGATCTGCCCACAGCCCGATCAGTACCCAGCGCAGCAGTGCCAGCGCTAGGCTTGCCAGGACCAGCCGGCGCGCCCCGACGCGCTCCAGCAGCCAGCGCATACGCAGAAACAGTAACACCTCGCAAGCGACCCCCAGCGCCCAGAGCTGACCGACTGCCCCGCTGCTGAAGCCTTGCGCCTCCAGATGGATGGAGTAGAAGACATAGTAGGCGCCATGACTGCTCTGCATCAGCAAGCAGGTGAGCAGGAACAGCAAGACCTCGGGGCGCCGGAGGATTACCCGTAGCGATCGCTCGTCCGCCTGTCCGGCGGCGACCGGCTGCCGATTCCCGGGTATCCGCCCGGCAAGGCGCGCACGCAGTGGATCGCAATCGGGGATGGTCAGGCTCGCTGTTAGCATCCCCAGATACATCATCAGCACCGCCAGCGGTACCACCGCGGTGCCTCCCTGCTCCTGCCACCAGCCCACCGCGGCCACTACCAGGATGAAGCCGATGCTGCCCCAGACGCGCACGCTGGCATAGCGGCTCACCTGGGTGCCCAGGTGATTGAAGGTCACCGATTCCATCAATGGCAGCGTGGCGTTCCAGAACGAGGTGAAGATCGCCATCACCACCGCCATCAGCCAGAAACTGTCGGCGACGAAGACGCCGGTGAAGAACAGCGGTGCCAGCAGGCTGCCCACCTGCACCAATGGCATACGGCGGCCACTGTGGTCGGCGATAAGACCGAACAGATTGGGCGCCACCACCTTGCTACCCATCAGGATCGCCATCAGGGCGCCGATGGCCGTGGCGGCAAAGCCCCGCTCTAGCAGGTAAGGTCCCCAGAACGGGGCCAGCGCCGCCAGCGATCCGAAGTGAAAGAAGTAGAAGCCGGACAGCCGGAAATAGGGCATGGGAACAACCGCCAGTATGCCCCGGGGCTACCGGGCCGGCGCCGATGCGGGGATGGGCCTGTGGGGGATGCGGCTCGCTGGAGCGCGGCGCGATGTTGGCTGATGCGCTTGCCGCGTCGGCAGCGCATTCTGGCACCGTTGCTTATGGTGCTGTCCCCGGTGCTTGGGCCAGGGGCAGATGATCCCTGGGGCGTGGCCGCCCCAGGGTTGCTTCCCGGGATTGCGTCCCGGGGTTGCTTTAGGCGCGCGCCTTGAGTTCGCGACGGCGGCGGTGCAGCGGCGGCTCGGTGTACCCGTTGGGCTCATTGCGGCCATTGAAGACTAGGTCACAGGCGGCCTGGAAGGCGATGCCATCGAAGCCGGGAGACATCGGCCGGTATAACGGATCACCGGCATTCTGACGATCTACCACCGCTGCCATGCGCTTGAGGGTCTCCATAACCTGATCCTGGGAGACCACCCCATGATGCAGCCAGTTGGCCAGGATCTGACTGGCGATGCGCAGGGTGGCGCGGTCCTCCATCAGGCCGATATCGCTGATGTCTGGCACCTTGGAGCAGCCGACGCCCTGATCGATCCAGCGCACCACATAACCCAGGATGCCCTGGCAGTTGTTATCCAGTTCCTGCTGAATATCGGCTGGAGACCAGTCCGTCGGCTTGCCGAGGGGGATGGTGAGAATGGTTTCGAGTTGGGCACGCCGACCACCGGCGGTCAGTTTCGCCTGCCGCGCGGCCACGTCCACCTCGTGATAGTGCAGGGCGTGCAGGGTGGCAGCGGTGGGCGACGGCACCCAGGCGCAGTTGGCCCCGGCGCGGGGATGAGCGGCCTTGGTGTTGAGCATCGCGCGCATCTCGTCGGGCATGGTCCACATACCCTTACCGATCTGGGCATGTCCGGGTAGGCCACAGGCCAGGCCCACATCCACGTTCCAGTCCTCGTAGGCAAGCAGCCAGGGGGCGGTCTTCATTTGGCCTTTGCGCAGCATCGGACCAGCCTCCATGCTGGTGTGGATCTCATCGCCGGTGCGATCGAGGAAACCGGTGTTGATGAAGATCACCCGCTCGCTTGCGCGGCGGATGCACTCCTTCAGGTTCACGGTGGTGCGCCGTTCCTCGTCCATGATGCCGATTTTCAACGTATTGCGTTCCAACCCCAAGGCGTCCTCAATGCGGGCGAACAGGTCCACCGACAACTGGACCTCGTCCGGCCCGTGCATCTTTGGCTTGACGATGTAAACGCTACCGGCGCGGGAGTTGCGAAGCCCGTTCTTGGCCAGCCCCTTGAGGTCGTGCAGGGCGGCGAAGACCGTCACCATCCCATCGAGCATGCCCTCTGGAATCTCCTCGCCAGCAGCGGTCACCACCGCATCCGTCGTCATCAGATGGCCAACATTGCGGACCAGCAGCAGGCTGCGGCCATGCAGGGTCAGCTCGCTACCGTCGGCCGCGGTGTAGGTACGATCCGGATGCAGGGCGCGCTCGATCATGCGGCCGCCCTTGCTGAAGCTCGCGGTGAGGTCTCCGCGCATCAGGCCCAGCCAATTGCGGTAGACCAGCACCTTATCGGCGGCATCCACCGCGGCTACCGAATCCTCGCAGTCCTGGATGGCGGTGACCGCCGACTCCAGCACGACATCCTTGACCCCCGCGGGGCTCGCCTGGCCGATCAGGTGCTCGCGATCGATCTGAATCTCCAGATGCAGCCCGTGGTGGCACAGCAGCACCGCGCTCGGGGCCTCACCAGCACCCTGATAACCAACGAACTGCGCCGGATCGGCCAGGCCCATACGCTCGCCGTTGGCGAGACTGACCACCAGCGCCCCACCATCGACCTGATAACCCTGTACCTCGCGATGCGAGGCCCCGGCGAGCGGGACATGAGTGTCCAGCATCTCATTGGCATAGGCGACCACCCGTTCGCCACGCACCGGATTGTAGGCCGAGCCTGGCTCGGCACCGCCATCGCTAGGGATGGCGTCGGTGCCGTAGAGGGCGTCATAGAGGCTGCCCCAGCGGGCATTGGCGGCATTTAGCGCGTAGCGGGGGATGCTGACCGGTACCACCAACTGCGGGCCGGCGATGCGCGCAATCTCCGGGTCCAGATTGGCCGTGGTCACCGCGAAGTCTGAGCCTTCTGGCTCCAAGTAGCCAATTTCGGTCAGAAACGTCTGATAGGCGGCCTGATTGAGAGGTTGGTCGCGATGCTTGATGTGCCAGTCATCGATCTGCGCTTGCAGGGCGTCGCGGCGCTCGAGCGCGGCCCGTGTGCGCGGACCGTACTCGGCTACGATGTCGGCGAAGGCCGTCCAGAAGGCGTCCGGATCGATACCGGTCCCGGGGGCGATCTCTTCGGCGATCAGGTCATAGAGGGGTTTGGCGACCTGAAGGCCAGCGGCGTTGATGCGGTCGGTCATCTCGGGAAGTCTCCATCCAGCAGTGGTTCGGGCGGCGGGCGCCGCAAAACGGGCTAGCATCGCGGCTGCCAACCAGGCGACGCAACATTGGCTCTATTGATTGCTTAAAGCTGTTTTATAGTAAACCTAAATGCTCAGCCCGCGATCGTCCCTAGACCCCGTCAGGCTGGCAGTGGCCAGCATGCCAGCGGTCCTACCAAGATCATGTCTGGTCGGCGGGCCGCTGGTCGGGGTCGGGCTAGGATTTGGGGGCGAGGTCTAAGGCAAGTCTCCCGATTCTACCTTGCATTTCCGAGGTGAACCCTTGTTAAACTCGGGTAAACCACTCGGACAAACCGCCGATGATGGTCAATGTGGTCCATGAGCAGACACTGGAACCGCCCGAGCGACTCGACCCGGCACCGGCAGTTGATCTCACTCCAGGTTCCAGGTGTGCACTGGCTCGCCGCTCCCCTGGTGCGCCAGATAGGCAGCAGTCAGGGCCACCGGGTCGCGGCCGTGACGAGCCACCCAGGCGCGCTGCCAGGCGGCCCCGTTGCGGCGCAACCGCGCGCGCCCGGCGATGATGCCGAGCCAGTGGTCGATCTCCGGGGGGTCGATGCCGAGGGCGGCCAGCCCGCGCTGGGCCAGGGGAAGCAGCTGTTCCAGGATCAGGCGCGGCAGCTCGATGGGCCTGCCGTCGTCCCAGACGATGCTGGCATCCAACCCGTGACGAGCGGCCAGATAGAAGTTGGTGCGCGCCCGGGCGAACGGAATGCGCGTCTCCAGGGCGGGCGTGGCGGACGCGCCGGCGAGGGCCTCGATGAGGCCGAAATAGAAGGCAGCATCGGCGACGTTGTCGGCTGCCGACGGACCGGCCGCCACCACCCGATGCTCCATCCGCAGATGCGGTCGTCCGGGTCCGTCGAAGCCGATCAGCGGCCGGTTCCAACGCCAGATCGTGCCGTTGTGCAGGCGCAGGTGGGCCAGTTCCTCGGGAGCGCTGTCCATGAGTTGCGGCAGCAGAACCTCGTAGCGGATCAGATTGGCGCGAAAACAGTCCATCACCGAGCCGCTCGCGTAGCGGACACCGAACCCGACCCGCTCACGCAATGGCCCGCCGCCGACCGCGATGGACTGCTCGAACAGGGGAATGCGGGTCTCGGCCCAGAGGTCGCGGCCGAACAGGTAGGGCGAGTTGGCGGCGATCGCCACCATCGGTGCCGACAGGATCTTAGAGAGATTGAATACCCGCGCTGACTCGGCGGCGCTGATTTTCAGATGGATCTGAAACGAGGTCGCCGCTGCCTCCAGCATCACGTCCGGCTGTTCGATGGCCACCGGCTGCGCGCCCTGGATCTCCAGGCGCAACGGCGCCCCACCGCGCAGGCGCAGGATCTGCTCGTTCAAGGCCCGGTAGCGGGCGCGCGGGGTCATCTGCGCCAGCACCAGGTGCTCTGGGCGCAGAGTCGGTAGGATGCCGATGCGGGCAACACTGGCCCCGAGCCGGGCGGCGGCCGTGGCGCAATGCGCCAGGGTACGGGTGAGTTCCTGCTGTAGCCGGCTCAGGGCACTGCCGCCGAGCACCACCGGGGTGCCGTTGAGTTCCATGTTGAACTGCGCGAGTTCCGGCACGATCAGCGGGTCATCGGTGGCGCGCAGGAAATCCTCGATCAGCGCGACCGGACCCAGGTGCGTGGCGTCGATCAGCCAGGCCTCCAGCTCGAAGCCGCCTTCGCGCGGGCCAGTCGCGAACTGATCGGCGTCGAACCAGGCTTGCAGCAGCGCGGTCTCGGTGGCGAGCCGGGCCGCGAATTCAGCAAAGTCCGCGGTGCGGAAGCGACGCGAGGCGATCTCCTGGCCCATGGCGGTCCTCCGGGTCGAGGGGTGGGCGGGGCAATGCGGCCGGCAGTGATCCGAAGACCTTCACACTCAATCGCGTACCAGCGATCAAACGCGGCAGGGCGGCGGCCGTGCGGAAGCCACTGCCGGCCCCGGCGTCAGCCTTGCGCGGTACGCAATAGCTGCGCCAGCGCTTGCAGCCGCTCCGGGGTGCCGACATCCAGCCAATGCCCGCGATGATGGCAGCCACCGCAGCGCCCGCTGGCCATCGCCGCCCGCAGCAACGGCGCTAGCGGAAAGGCTCCGGGGCGGCAGCCGCAGAACAGCCCCGGATGGTACAGCCCGACCCCAGCGAAGGTCAGCGGTGAGCGGGTGTCCACTTGGCTGCGGGTGCTGGCAGCCGGACGCGGCGACGCCAGTACCCGGTCGCCGGCCAGCAGGAAGTCGCCGTGCGGATGATGATCGGGATTGTTCACCAGGACGATCCGGGCCAGATCCCCCGCGCCCAGCCTGAGCTTGGTATAGTCGATATCGCACCAGATGTCGCCGTTGACCACCAGAAAGGGCCCTGGTCCCAGCCAGGGCAGGGCGCGGTAGATACCGCCGCCGGTTTCCAGCGCCCGCCCCGTGCCTTCCGGCGAGTAGCGGATGCGCACCCCGAATTGCGTCCCGTCCCCCAGGCAGGCCTCGATCTGCTGCCCCAAGTGGGCATGATTGATCACCAATTCGCGATAGCCGGCGGCGAGCAGGCGCTCGATCTGATGCACGATCAACGGGCGTCCGCCGGCCGCCAGCAATGGCTTGGGCACCCGGTCGGTCAACGGTCGCATACGGTTGCCGCGTCCGGCAGCGAGGATCATGGCCTGCATGGATGGGTCTCCGGGGACTGGTGTCGGGTCCGCGGCGGGGTCCGGTTCAGGTGTAGGACCCACGCGCGGCGCCGGTGGGGTCCCAGTATCGCCTGCCGAGCCGCGCGGTGCTGCCGATGGCCGCTTGCGCCGACCAACCGCAGGCCTCGGCTCGGGGCCAGTGCTGTCTGCCCCAACCCGTTCCGCGGACGCGCCGCGCCGCCGGGTCCATCTCCCGCAACGCCTCCAGCCGACCATGACCGATTATTACGCCGTTATCGGCAACCCAATCGCCCATAGCAAGTCGCCCCTGATCCACGCCGCCTTCGCCCGCCAGACCGGACAGCACATGACCTACGGTCGTCTGCTGGGCAGCCGCGAGGACTTTGCCGGCTCGGTGCGCGACTTTGTCGCCGCTGGCGGGCGCGGACTCAACGTGACCCTGCCATTCAAACAACAGGCCTGCGCGCTGCTGGGCGACCTGACCCCACGCGCAGCGGCGGCCGGGGCGGTCAATACCATTTTGGTCCAGGATGGCGGCCGCCTGCACGGCGACAACACCGACGGGGTCGGGCTGGTACGGGATCTGGAGCAGAACCTGGGCCTCACGCTGCGCGGCCGGCGGATCCTGCTGGTGGGCGCCGGCGGCGCCGGGCGCGGGGTCCTGCCGGCGCTCTGTGCGGCGGCACCGGCGCACCTGCTGATCGCCAATCGCACCGCCGCGACGGCGCGGGCGGTGGCGGCCGACCTGGCCCCGGCCGTGGCCGGGGTCGCGCTCGCCGGCGTGGGTCTGGAGGCGTTGGCCGGTCAGCGCTTCGATCTACTGATCAATGCCACCAGTGCCGGCCTCGACGGCGCGGTGCCGGCCCTGCCGGCGGACTGCATCGCCAGCGGCGGCTCGGTCTACGACCTGTTCTACAGCGATACCCCGACCGCCTTTTGCCGCTGGGGTCTAGCCCATGGCGCGGTGCAGGTCCACGATGGGCTGGGCATGCTGGTGGAGCAGGCAGCCGAATCCTTCTTCCTCTGGCGCGGGGTGCGCCCGCAGACCGCCCCGGTGATCGCTGCCCTGCGTGCCAGGCGCGCACCGGCCGACCCCGGCTGAGGCAGGCATGCTGCGGCCATCGCCGCCGGCCGCTGCCTGCGCCTTGCGCCCGCGCGCCGGGATCGCAACCTCCACTCCTGGGGCCCAGCCGCCTACCCCCGCTCAGTCACGTTCAGCCAACGAGAATCCTACCGTGGACCAAGCCACCCGCACCGAGATCGAGGCCGCCGCCTTTCGCGGCCTCATCGCTCACCTACGCGCTCGCACCGACGTGCAGAACATCGAACTGATGAACCTGGCCGGCTTCTGCCGCAACTGCCTCGCCAAGTGGTATCAGGCCGCGGCCCAGGAGCAGGGCCTGGATCTGGACTACGAGGCCGCTCGCGCAGCCATCTACGGGATGCCCTATGCCGACTGGAAAGCGGCCTATCAGAGCGCGGCAACGCCGGAGCAATTGCAGCGCTTTCGCGAGACCGCGCCGGGGCACGCTTTCGACAGCGGCGCGGGCTAACCCGCGCACCAGTCCGGCGCACCCGGGCCTGCCCATCCCCTTATCCAACCTGCCGACCCCGAGCCACCCATGCCCCAGCCCCCGATCACCGCGGCCCCGGACCTGCGCGAGATGCTGGCCGGGCTGATCGCCACCCCGTCTATCAGCAGCGTGCAGCCTGCGCTCGATCAGAGCAACCGGCCGGTCCTGCACCTGCTGGCCGACTGGCTGGAGAGCGCCGGCTTTCGGGTCGAGCTACTCCCGATCCCCGGGCATCCCGCCAAGGCCAACCTGGTGGCGACGCTGGGGAGCGCGCGCGCCGGGGAGCCAGGCGGATTGGTGCTGGCCGGGCATGTCGATACCGTCCCCTGCGACCCCCACCGCTGGCGGTACGACCCGTTGCGGCTCACCGAGGCCGACGGACGCCTCTACGGGCTGGGGACGGCGGATATGAAGTCGTTCCTGGCCTTGGCCATCGAGGCCGCACGCGGACTGACCCCGGGGCAACTGCGGGCGCCACTGACCATCCTGGCCACGGCGGACGAGGAGTCCGCTATGCACGGTGCCCGCGCGCTGGTGGATGCCGGACGCGCCTTCGGTCGCCATGCCATCATCGGCGAGCCGACCAGCCTGCGCCCAGTGCGCATGCACAAGGGGGTGATGGCCGAGGCGGTGCGGCTGCGCGGGCGCAGCGGCCATGCCAGCGACCCCGGCCTGGGTAACAGCGCTCTGGAGGGCATGCACGAGGTCCTGACCGAGATCCTCGCCTGGCGCGACCACCTGCAGCGCACGCACCGTAATCCGGCCTTCCCGATTGCCTGGCCCACCATCAACGCCGGCCATATCCATGGCGGTGACAACTTCAATCGCATCTGCGGCGACTGCGAACTGCACCTGGACCTGCGCGTGCTGCCGGGTCTGGACCCCGACGCCCTGCGCGCCGAACTGGCGGCGCGCGTCGCTGCGGTGGCCGAACGGCGTGGCCTGGGTTGGGAGGTGGTGCCGCTGTTTCCCAGCATCCCACCGGCGGAGACCGCCGCCGGCGCTGCCATCGTCGCCGTCGCCGAGACCCTCACCGGGCATGCCGCCGAGGCCGCCAGCTTCGCCACCGAGGCCCCGTTCTTCAATCGCCTGGGGATGCAGACCCTGGTCCTCGGCCCCGGCGATCTGGCCCAAGCACATCAGCCTGACGAGTATCTCGACGGCGCCCGGATCGCGCCGACCCTAGATCTGTTGCGCGGATTGATCGCGCGCTTCTGCCTCGCCGCCTGAGTTGGCAAGCCATCAGGCGCGCCAGGGGCCGCCTCAGCCGAGCCCGATGCGCGGATCGATGCGGGCATAGAGAAGGTCGGTCAGGGTGTTGATCAGCACCGTTATCAGGCTGATCAAGAGCACGCAGCCCTGCACCACCGGATAGTCGCGCGCCTGGATCGCCTCCACCGTCAGGCTGCCGATGCCAGGCCAGGCGAACACCGTCTCGGTGATCACCGCACCGCCGAGCAGGCCACCCAGTTGCAAGCCGACCAGGGTCAGCACCGGCAACCAGGCATTCCGTAGGGCATGGTGGCGCAGCACCTGTACCTCGGACAGGCCCTTGGCGCGAGCGGTGCGCACATAGTCCTCGTTCAGTACCTCTAGCACGCTCGCCCGCACCATGCGCGCCAGGATCGCGGCCAGCCCGGTGCCCAGGGTCAAGGCCGGCAGGATGAGGCTGACCGGGCCATCGTTGCCGCTCACCGGGGTCCAGCCCAGCCACAGTGAGAACACCAGGATCAGCAGTGGTCCGAGCCAAAAGTTGGGCAGCGAGATGCCGAGCAGGGAAAAGCTCATCGCTGCCCCGTCCAGGGCGCGGCCGCGATGGCGTGCCGCCAGCACCCCCAGCGGCAACGCCAACAGCAGGGCCACCGACAGCGCTGCCACCGCCAACAGTGCGGTGGCCGGCAGGCGTTCTGCCAGCAGCGCCGCCACCGGGCGCTGATCGCGCAGCGACTGACCCAGGTCCAGGCGCAACAGTCCGCCGAGATAACGCTGGTACTGCGCATACACCGGCAGATGCAGGCCCAGGGCCTGACGCAGTTCCTCGCGGTCGGCGGCGCGGGCGGTCTCGCCCAGCATCGCATCCACGGGATCGCCAGGGATCAGGTGCAGCAGCAGGAAGACCAGGGTCGAGACGCCGAACATCACCACCAGGGCGGCGCCGACGCGGCTGGCCAATTGGTTCAGCATGAGTAGATACGCAACAGACGAGACGGGAGCGGCCGCGCTGGCGCGCGGTCAGGACCCGGCATTGTCTCCGGCGGAGCGGGCCTTGCCAATCCTTGGGACAGCACGGCGCCTTGCGGTCGAGGGGGCCTGGCGCCGCATCTCCTCGTCCGAACCGGCTGGCCGGGACTGCTGGAGGTAGCGGCGAGCCCGCCGGGGTGCGACCATGCTGATGGCCCGCCGCGGCACCGGATCTGCGGCGGTGGCGCATAGCGCCGCCAGGCAACCTTGTTCTATCGCCTACCACGAGTCCAGGCATGCTTTATCTCGATCTCCCCGCCACCGCTGACATCGCCGATCTGGCCAGCCAGCGCCATGATCTGGCCGCCTCCTTTTTCGTGCCGACCACGCCGGTCAGTCTCGACACCGATGGCGACCGCATCCTGCTGAAGAACCTGGCCGGTGAGGCCTTGGCGCAGATGCAGGCGGCCGGCGCCGACAAGCGCCGCGTCAATGACCTGATCGAGGAGGTCGAGGACCTCATCGACGACGATGAATTCTGGCGCTATCAGGCGCATGGCCTGGTGGTCTATGCGACCCCGGAGCAGCTGCGCACCTTTCGCATCCCCAACGCCCTCGAGCCCATGGTAAAGCTGTCGGACCGCTTTCACCTCAAGCCGCTGCTGCGGGCAGTGAACTTCTGCAATGCCTGCTATGTGCTCGCCCTTGCCGATGGCGGGGTGCGGCTGATCGAGGTCTCGGCGGACCTGCCGGCGCAAACCGTGCCGGTGCCTGGTCTGCCCACCGATGCCGCCGCTGCGGTCGGCAAGGCGAGCATTGCCAGCCGCTCCTACAGCGCGCGCCTGGTGGGATCGGAGGGCAAGAAGGTGAGGCTGCGCCAATATACGCGGCGGATCGATGCGGCCCTGCGGGACCTCCTCGCCGGCAGTTCCGTGCCCCTAATCCTGGCCGCGGTGGAGAACCTGGGCGCGCTGTATCGCTCGGTGAACAGCTATCCGCACCTGCTCGGCTCTGGCATCGAAGGCAATCCGGAGCGTCTCAGCGATGCTCAACTGGCAGCGGCGGCGCGCCCGATCCTCGATCGGGTTTATCAGGAACGCCTCGCCGACTGGCGCGACCGCTATGCACGGCGCATCAATGAGGACCGGGCCACCACCGATCTCGCACGCGCTGCCCGCGCCGCCACCTATGGTGCGGTGCAGAGCCTGCTGGTGGACATGGACGCGATGGTTCACGGCAACCTCGACGAGGCCGATGGCAGCCTCAACCTGGCCCCAGAGGCCAGCGCCGAGACTTATGGAGTGGTTGATGAGATCGCTCGGCGGACGCTGCAGTCTGGCGGCGAGGTACTCAGCGTGCGCCAGGACGACATCCCCGACGGCCAGCCCCTGGCGATGATCCTGCGCTACCCGATCTGAGAGCTTGTGAAAAACCAACGACCGACTGCGCACGTGCCCGGGGAAGCTCCCGGGGAAGCCCTCACGACGGCCGGCGATCTTTTCACAACCCCGGAGTCGGCCGGGCCGGATTGGCACCGGCACCCGGTCAGGCCGAGTATTCCTGACGTAGGCGCAATTGCAGCCGCTTTGCCTGTTTCAGCGCCTCCTTCAGCATCAGGCGGTGCAACTCGTTGAGGTCGTCCGGATCGACCCGGTTGGCAGCATCGGGGTCGCGCGCGCTCAGTTGCTGCTGGATGCGAAAGCGCTGGATCAGATGAAAGGCCTCGATCTCGGCGGCGGTGTCAGCCGCCGACCGGCCCTGCACCGCTGCTACCGCGCGCAGCCGTTCAGCGGTGCTGGTCGCCCAGAGTCCATGACGCACCGCCCACAGCCGCGCCGGATCGGTAAACAGCCGCGCCCCCTCGAGCTTGAGATCGATCGTATGCGGAAAGTCGCGGTTGCGACCGTAGCTGAATTGACCGGCCCAGCCCAGCGGCGGGCTGACGCTCAGGGTCTGTTGGGCCAGGTTGTGGAAGAACCGGTCGTGCCCGGGGGCGGCCTCGATCAGCCAGCCACGCAGGCGGTCCACCAGCTCGTAGCTGCCATAGAGGGGGCGGAAGTCGAAGAAGATAGTGCCGTGCAACAGCGCCTCGGGGTCGGGCACCCGCAGCCAGTCGGCGAACCGGCCCTGCCATTCCAGGTCGCTGAGGCACCAATCCGGATTGCCGGCCATGATGCCGCCGCGACAGCGCTCGAAGCCGCAGAAGTGCAGCGCCTCGTTGACCGCCTGACAGAAGGGCAGAAAGGCATCGCGGCAGGCCGCGGTCTGGTTCGGCGCCGGCGGCACGAAGATCAGGCCGTTGTCCTGGTCGGTGGCAAAGGTCTGTTCCAGCCGTCCCTCGGAGCCGAACGCCAGCCAGCACCAAGGCACCGCTGGCAGTTCGAACTCGTCCTCAATGAGTTCAATGATGCGCATGCCGAGCAGATCGTTGAGGCCCGAGAGCCATTGGCACAGGGCCTCCACCGGCATGCCGGAATGGAATAGATCGGCCGCGCGTCGCCGTACGCGGTCGGCCGCCTCTGCCATCGCCTGCACATCGCGGGCGGCATTGATCGCTGCCACCAGGGCGTCGGCACCGCCGGCGCGCAGGCCGAGCAGGTCGCCCTGCCCAATCAGACCGAACAGGCGGCCATCCGGCTCGGTGAGCAACAGGTGGGTGACGCCCTGTTTCGCCATCATCACCTTGGCGCGGTGCACCGCGGCATCGGCGGCCACCGTCAGCGGGGCACCGATCATATAGGCGGCCACCGGTTCGTCCAGATCACCGGTGCCGCCGCCGATGATCTGCAGCATCTCGTTTAGGGTGATCAGACCGAGTGGCAGGCCGCTGGCACGGTCGGTGACGACGGCAGCATCGGCATGCTCGCGGCCGATGCGGAACAGGGTCTCGCGCACCGGGGTGTCCGGTGCCACCAGAACCGGCCGGCGCCGCGGCAGACTGCGCAACGGGGCCTGGTCCGGGCCAGCATCGCCCACCGCCGCGCCGGCGGCGGGGGTGTCGGGAGCGGTCATGAGCAGCAGCCTCCGGTTGGGTTTTGGCCTGTGGCGGCCGCAGGCACGGGTGGCAGCGGCGGCCCGCGGCCGGCTCAGAGTTTGTGAAAAGATCTCGCCAGCGGACCAACGCCTCACGTCATCGAGTGGCTGAGTTGCTTGTCCACAACAAGCGGTCCCCAAGGAAACAAGCGCTCCTCAACGGGTTTTTTCACAGCCTCTCAGGTGTCCTCGTCAAGCAAGGCCTTGACCCGGGCCACCAGGTCGCGGGTCGAGAAGGGCTTGGGCATGTAGGCGTCGGCGCCGAGCTCGAGGCCTTTACGCTGTTCGGCCTCGCGTCCCTTGGCGGTGAGCATCAGCACCCGCACCCCGGCCAGGGCCGAGTCGGCACGGATCGCCTCCAGCACGCCGAAGCCGTCGAGCTTGGGCATCATCACGTCGAGCACGATAAGGTCCGGCGGTTGCGCGCGCACCAGGTCCAGCCCGGCCTCGCCATCGCTGGCCACCTCCACCAGATAGCCCGCGCGCTCCATCAGGAACTGCAGCGAGATGACGATGTTGGGCTCGTCGTCGATGATCAGGATGCGCTTGTTCACGAGGGGACTCCCGGTCGGGCGGTGGTCGGGTCCAGCCCCGGCCCGCGGTGCGCGCCTGGCGGCGCCGGCAGATGGCCAGGCACCGGGATCAGGCCGGGGGCGGGGCGTGAGCGGGCAGATCAAAACACAGCCTAGCACCTTTTTCCGGTGCGGCCTCGGCCCACACCCGCCCTCCCAGATGCTCGATGATCTGCCGGCTGATGGGCAGTCCCAGCCCGGTGCCGAGCGGTTTGTTGCCACCGCTGGCCGACTGGCGGAACTTCTCGAACACCAGTTCGCGCTCATGCTCGGGGATCCCGGGACCGTTGTCGGTGACACAGACGCGCCAATCCGCGCCGGCCGCGGCCAGGCTCACCCGGACCTGGCCCGGCACCTCGGGATCGCCCGCTGGCGCGAACTTGGCGGCGTTGGCCAGCAGGTTCACCAGGACCTGGATCAACCGGTCGCGATCGGCCCAGACCGCGGCCGGGGTTGCCGGTTGCTCTAATGTGACGACGATACCGCGCTCGCGCAGCAGTTGCTCGGTCGTGCTCAGGGCCTGGGCGATGGTCTCCTGCAGGATCACCACCTCATTGCGCCAGTCGGCATGGCCGGATTCGATCTTGGCCAGGTCCAGCACCTGGTTGACCAGCCGCGAGAGTCGTTCGGTCTCGCTAACCAGGATGGCGATGAAGCGCTGGCGCTGCTCGACCGCCAGGTCGGGATCATCGTGCAGGATCTCGGAGAAAGCGCGGATGGAGGCGAGCGGCGTGCGCAATTCGTGGGTCACCGAGGACATGAAATCGTCCTTGAGCCGGTCGAGTTCCTGCAACTGCAGATTAGCCGCCCGCAGTTCCGCGGTGGCTGCCTCCAGTGCCTGCGACTTGCGCTCCAGTTCATGGCTGTAGGCACGGATCTCGTTGGCCTCGTCGAGGATGTTCAGCACCTCGTCCATGCCGATGATCTCCTCCTCGGTCACCGAGGCGACCATGACCCGCGCCGAGGCCCCGCCGATGGCCCCGGACAGCAGGGTCTCGGCGAAATAGACCGTTGCCGCATCCGGCGGCAGCAGTTGCGCGCGGGCCACGCCACGGCGACGTGCGTAGTCGGCGAAGGCGGCGGCGGTGCGCTCTGGGCCGAGGAAGCGCTCGGCCAGGGACATGAGTTCGGCAATCTCAGCACTGCCGCGCCACAGCGGGGCCTTGCCGGCCCCGCCGTGGCGGGTGGCATCGACGAAGATGCGCGCCTGCGCCGCCTCCACCGCGTTGGGCTCGCGCAGCGAGGAGATCAGGAGGAAACTGCCGATATTGGCAGCCAGGCTCCAGAACAACCCATGGGTGACCTGATTCCAGCCCTCGAAGCCGAACAGGGCCAGCGGCGCCAGCAGTTGCACGCCACCGGGGCCGGCCTCCATGAAGGCCGGAGGCAGCCAGCCAGACATGGCGAAGTAGGGCAGCAGCAAGGTATACATCCAAACCAGAAAGCCCGCCGTCAGCCCAGCCAGGGCGCCCTCGCGGGTACCGCCGCGCCAGTACAGCCCGCCGATGACCATGGGTGCAAACTGGGCGACGGCGACGAAGCTGACTAGCCCAATGCTGACCAGCTCATAGGCCTCGCCAGCCAGGCGGTAATAGCCATAGCCCAGCAGCAGGATGATCAGGATGGCGCCGCGGCGGATTGCCAGCAGCCAGCGCCCCAGGTCCGCGGGCGGGCTGCGGCGACGCCAGCGTCGCAGCAGCAGCGGCAGCACCAGGTCGTTGCTGACCATGGTGGACAGCGCGATGGTCTCGACGATCACCATGCCGGTGGCTGCAGACAGCCCGCCGATGAAGACCAGCAGCGCCAGCCAGGGCAACTGGAGCAGGATCGGCAGCGTCAGGATGAAGGTGTCGGCATCGACATCGCCATTGGGGAACGCGACTAGTCCGGCGATGGCGATCGGGACCACGAACAGATTGATCAGGAGCAGATAGAGCGGAAACAGCCACAGCGCTCGGCGCAGATGGCGTTCGTCGCTGTTCTCCACCACCGTCACCTGAAACTGGCGCGGCAACAACATCACTGCCAGCGCCGCCAGCAGCGAGGTGGCGAACCAGTCCTGAAACGGCGGGACGCGCGGCTGCAGCAGTGGTTGCAGGCGCGGATCATCGGCGGCAATGGCCAGCTCGAAATGGGCCGGTCCCAGGAGCCATAGGGTCAGCACCACGCCGGCGACTAGAAAGGCGGTGAGCTTGACGATGGACTCGAAGGCGATCGCCGCGACCAGTCCCTCGTAACGCTGGCTCGCATCCAGATGGCGGGTGCCGAACAGGATGGTGAAGGCAGCCAGCAGCAGGGCGACGATGAAGGCGGTGTCGGCCCAGGGCGGCACGTCGGCGGCACTGGGCATACGCACCACCGGATAGTCCAGCAGGATGGTGAAGCTCCAGGAGACCGCCTTCAGTTGCAGGGCGATGTACGGGATCACGCCGATCACTGCCACGATGGTCACCAGGCCGCCGAGGAGCTGACTCTTGCCATAGCGCGAGGCGATGAAATCGGCGATCGAGATGATGCGCTCGGCCTTGGCCACGCGCACCATCTTCAGTGCCAGCGAGCCCCACAGCAGGGCGATCAAGGTTGGCCCCAAATAGATGGTGAGGAACCCCAACCCACTCTCGGCAGCGCGCCCGACACTGCCGTAGAAGGTCCAGGCGGTGCAATAGACCGCCAGCGACAGGGCATAGACAGTGGGATGCGCGACCACCGAGCGGCCCTGATCGGCGCGCCGGTCGGCCCACCAGGCCACCGCGAACAACAGGCCCAGGTAGGCGAAGGACAGGACGATGATCAGCGGGCCGCTCATCGGGGCAAGACCGCGGTTGGCTCAGTCCCGATGCCAGGCGGCGATGACCGCCGCCAGCAGGATGATCAGCGCCCAAACCGCAAACAGATAGACATAGAGCAGCGGGATGCCGAGCCAGTCGCCAGCTCCTTCGAGATAGAGCACCAGCGGCGAGAACAGCAGCAGCAGCCCGAGCAGGAAGAGGGTCAGCAGGCGTTGTCGGAGCAGCCGGGCGCGGGGCATGGCAAAGGTCCGGTCGGGGAGCGCTCGCCTGCCTGGCGTCAACGGTGGCACTCAGTCCGTTCAGTCCATCGAATCCGTGCGGCCATGTCACCGCATCCCACCGTTGAGAGAGCACTGGCCCCGGCACTGTGGCTGCCCACGGTGCCGGGCCGGCGGTTGGATCAGGACTCCGCGGCAGCCGGTTGGCGACCGCCACGCAGGCGACAATAGCCACGCACTACCCGCCCATCCTTGCGTTCATAGCTGTCCACCCAGGTACAGGCCTCATTTGCTTGGCATGCCTCCTGTTCAAGTCCTTTGCACTCCGATGCCAGCACCGGGCTGGTGGCTAGCAGGGTGCCGAGGGCGACACTGAACAAGGCGCCCAGGGCGGCGGCAGGAGTCTGACCGCCGCGGCGCCCGCGGGCCAGCATGGATCGCTTCAGGCTCTGTTGACACATGACGACAGTTCCTCCGATCGTAATGATAGGGCGCGGGGGCCGACGGTCGGGTTTGACCAACCACCCGCAGCCTAAGGATACGAGCCGGGATTGACAAAACGCAACCAGCTTTAAGTCAATCGCGTGTGTGCGCCTGCGTAAAGACACTAGGGACGTTATTGATCGCGCAGCCCGAGCACATCCTGCATATCGAACAGGCCGCGCTCTTGCCCGGCGATCCACTGCGCCGCGCGACAGGCGCCGCGGGCGAAGGTGAGCCGGCTGGTCGCCTTGTGGGCAATCTCCACCCGCTCGCCGTCGGCGGCGAACCAGACGCTGTGTTCGCCGACAGTATCGCCGGCACGAATGGTCTCGAAGCCGATGGTCTGGCGCTCGCGAGGGCCGGTCTGGCCCTGACGACCATAGACGGCGCATTGGTCGAGGTTGCGACCGAGGGCGGTCGCGATGACCTCGCCCATACGCAGCGCGGTCCCCGAGGGGGCATCGACCTTGTGGCGGTGGTGGGCCTCGATGATCTCGATGTCTACCTCGTCGCCGAGCACGCGAGCGGCTAGGTCGAGCAGCTTCAGGCAGAGATTCACGCCAACGCTCATGTTCGGCGCATAGACCAGGGCGATGTCGATGGCTGCCTCGGCGAGGGCTTCGCGCTCCGCCGGGTCCAGGCCGGTGGTGCCGATGACCATCCGGCAGCGGGCATCGCGGCACAGGGCCAGATGATGCAAGGTAGCGGCCGGAGTGCTGAAGTCGATCAGCACATCGAACTCGCCCAGTACCTCATCGAGATCGGGCCGGATCAGGGCGCCGACACGGCCGATCCCGGCCACCTCGCCGGCATCGAGACCGATCAGACCGCTGTCGCCGCGTTCGGTGGCGGCGCTCACGCGCAGCGCCGGGCTGGCCTGCACGGCCGCCGTCAGGGTACGTCCCATGCGCCCGCCGGCGCCGGCAATGGCAACGCGAATACTCTCCATCTGGCTGTCTCCTACAGAGGGGTGGGGATGGCGACGACCGCTGCCCGCGGTCGCCAGCGCGCCGTCGGCTACCATAACCGACCCAGGGGCGGGGGAGAAGGGTCCGGCGCCGCTGGCCTGGCCGCGGCTGCTGGACGCCGCTAGGCGCCCGGGCTGCGAGGTCGTCCTTGTAGGCCGTCAACAGTTAAGCCAGTGCTCAAGTTGGCTTGCCCGTGATGGGCCTGGAGCGGCCTCTCGGGGACGCCGATGACCTGGGACTAACCTGGCTTCTGCAATCGGACCTGTCCCGGCAGATCGCCGATGTGCTATACAGCTGGATGGTCGTGTCACCCGCGTCGGGGCAAACCCCCCAACCGGGTCCGTATACAAGCCACGCGGCGCCAGCAGTCAGACGCCCATCACTTCTTAATGCGATCCGGATCACCGCAACCGGTCCGGACCAGCGGCCCCTGGGCCGCCGTGTCGCCACCGTAGGCAACGCGGTTCCAGTGCCTTCGCGCATCGTAACGGCAATGCTGCGGTTGCTCGCCATCGTTTAACACCCAGTCCGAATGGGGGCCGCCACCTAGCCATGAGCGCCTTGCTGGAGCTATTCCGCGGCTCGTCCGCCTTTTACGGCGGCAACGCCGCCTTTATCGAAGACCTCTACGAACGCTATCTCAAGGACCCCGAAAGCATCGACCTAGCCTGGCGGCGGCGCTTCGATGCTATCCGTCAGGAGGCGGCCAACGAGATCCCGCACGGGCCGGTGCGGGAGAACTTCGAGCGCCTCGCCCACGAGAGCCGCACCCGCGCCCAGGCACGCTCACTGGAACGGCTGGAACCGGCCGCGGCGATCAAACAGGGCGCGGTGCTGCGCCTGATCAATGCCTATCGCTACCGCGGCCACCAGATCGCCGACCTCGACCCGCTCAAGCTGCGCTCGACGCCGCGGATCAGCGATCTCGATCCCGCCTATCACAACCTGGAGGGGGCCGACCTCGAGCAGGTCTTCCACACCGGCTCGCTCTATGGGCCGGACCGTATGCCACTGCGGCGCATCATCGAGCTGCTGACGCGCATCTACTGCGGCACGGTCGGCTCGGAGTACATGCACATCACTATCACCCAGGAGAAGCGCTGGATTCAAAAGCGCCTCGAAGGCTATCAGGCGCGACCAGAACTGGAACCGGCCGACCGGCGCTGGTTGCTGACCCTGCTGACTGCGGCCGAGGGGCTCGAAAAGCACCTGCACACCAAGTACGTCGGCCAGAAGCGCTTTTCGCTGGAGGGCGCCGAGACGCTGGTGCCGCTCCTCGATGAACTGATTCAACGCGCCGGTCGCAAAGGGGTGCGCGAGATCGTGATCGGCATGGCCCATCGCGGCCGCCTCAATGTCCTCGTCAATGTCCTCGGCAAGGCCCCGCAGGAGATCTTCGCCGAGTTCGAGGGACGCGTGACGCTCAATCCCCGCCAATTGGCCGGGGATGTCAAATATCACCTGGGGTTTGCCTCGGACGTGGAGACCCCGGGTGGCATCGTGCATCTCGCCCTCGGCTTCAATCCCTCCCATCTGGAGATCATCGACCCGGTCGTCCAGGGCTCGGTGCGGGCGCGTCAGCGTCGGCGCGAGGATCGCATCGGCGAGCAGGTGCTGCCAGTGCTGATCCATGGCGATGCCGCCTTTGCCGGACAGGGGGTGGTGGCCGAGACCCTGCAATTGTCGCAGACCCGCAGCTACGGCACCGGCGGCACGGTCCATATCGTCGTCAACAATCAGATCGGCTTTACCACCAGCCATCCGCTGGATACCCGCTCCACCCTCTATTGCACCGATATCGCCAAGATGGTGCAGGCGCCGGTCTTCCATGTGAACGGCGATGATCCAGAGGCGGCGATCTTCGTCACCCGCCTGGCGCTCGATTACCGCAATCAGTTCAAGAAGGACGTGGTCATCGACCTGGTTTGCTACCGGCGCCTAGGTCACAACGAGGCGGACGAGCCGGCAGTGACCCAGCCGATGATGTACAAGAAGATCCGCGAGCTTCCGACCGCGCGCGCCCGTTATGCCGACCGGCTCATCGATGCCGGGGTGATCACGCGCGACGAGGTATCGGCGATGGTGGAGGACTATCGCAACGCCATCGAGGAAGGGGTTGTGGTTGCGCGCCCGGTCCTGTGTGGACTGGACAACCATTACCGGGCCGACTGGCGCACCTGCTCCGGCGACGACTGGTCGGTGCCCACCGATACCAGCTTGCCGCGTGCCCAGTTGCAGGATCTGGCCGAGCGCCTGCTGGAGCTGCCGGCGGGGTTCGAACTGCATCCCCGGGTGCAGAAGATCTGGGCCGAGCGGCGCAAGATGGCCCAGGGCGACCAGTTGGCCAACTGGGGCTTTGCCGAGATCCTGGCCTATGCGACGCTGGTCGATTCCGGCTATCCGGTGCGCCTATCCGGGCAGGATTGCGGGCGCGGAACCTTCTTTCATCGCCACGTCAAGGTCCATTGTCAGGAGACCGGCGAGGACCATACCCCCCTGCAGCATCTCGGCAGCCAGCAGGGCCCGTTCATCGCCATCGATTCCATCCTCTCCGAAGAGGCGGTGCTCGGCTTCGAATACGGCTTTGCCACCGCCGAGCCGCATGCCCTGACGGTCTGGGAGGCCCAGTTCGGCGACTTCGTCAATGGTGCTCAGGTGGTGATCGACCAGTTCATTACCTCGGCCGGTACCAAATGGGGCCTGGAATGCGGGCTGGTGATGCTATTGCCCCATGGTCTGGAGGGCCAGGGGGCTGAACATTCCTCGGCCCGGCTGGAGCGGTTTCTGCAGCTCTGTGCCGAATACAACATCCAGGTCTGCGTGCCCACCACGCCGGCGCAGATGTATCATTTGCTGCGCCGGCAGATGCTGCGCGACTTCCGCCGCCCGCTGGTGGTGATGACGCCCAAGAGCCTGTTGCGTCATCGCCTTGCTACGTCCTCGCTGGAGGAATTGGCCGAGGGCGAATTTCAGGTGATGATCCCGGAGACCGATCCCATCGAACCGGCCGACGTCGACCGGCTGATCTTTTGCAGCGGCAAGGTCTACTACGACCTCATCGAGGCACGGCGCGCGCGAGGGATGAACAACATCGCTGTCGTGCGCATCGAACAGCTGTATCCCTTCCCCAAGCAGGAATTCGCCGAGATCGTTGCCATGTATCCGGACACCCCCGAGGTGATCTGGTGTCAGGAAGAGGCGCAGAACCAGGGCGCTTGGGACCAGATCAAGCACCGCTTCCATCATCTCATCGAGGCCGGCAAGACGCCCTATTATGTCGGCCGTCCGGCCAGCGCCGCGCCCGCCGTCGGCCATCGCTCGGTGCATGTGGGACAGCAGGAACGCCTGATTGATGCCGCCCTCAGCGGACATATCGATCCCAGCATGAATCGGCGCATCCCGCAGCAGCCGGTAAGTGCAGATTAAGGCGATTGCTGGCAACTTTTCATCCCACCTGACTTGTCGTGACGCTCGCCTTCGCCGTCGTACTGGCGGTCACAGAGCTTGCTCTGCTTCTCTCTGCGCGACAGGCTCCCTGCAGCCCCGGTAGCGGTGCTGATTGGCGACGAACCATTGGTACGTGGTACTCAGTCCGGTCTCAAGATCGATCGATGGCTGCCAGCCCAGCCGAGTCAGGCGCGTGCAATCAAGCAGCTTGCGTGGGGCGCCGTCCGGGCGCTCGGTATCGAAGCGGATACGCCCGCGAAATCCGGTCACTCGGGCGATGGTCGCGGCCAACTCGGCGATGCTGCAATCGCTGCCGGTGCCGACATTGAGATGGCTGCGCTGCGGGCTGGTCGCCTCGGCATAGGCGACGCGCTCCAGGTTCATCACATGAATACAGGCGGCGGCCATATCGTCGACGTGCAGGAATTCCCGCCGCGCCCGGCCGCTGCCCCAGATCACCACCTCCGGCGCATCGCTCCGCACCGCCTGATGAAAGCGCCGCAGCAGGGCTGGGATCACGTGGCTGTCGGTGGGATGAAAGTTGTCCTCCGGTCCGTAGAGGTTGGTGGGCATCACACTGCGATAGTCGCGGTCATGCTGGCGCTGATAGGACTCGCACAGCTTGATGCCGGCGATCTTCGCGATCGCGTAGGGCTCGTTGGTGGGCTCCAGCGGCCCGGTCAGCAGCGCCTCCTCCGGTATCGGCTGCGGGGCCTCCCGGGGATAGATGCAGGAGGAGCCGAGAAACAGCAGCCGCGGCACGCCGGCGGCATGGGCGGCCTCAATCAGGTTGGCCTCAATCATCAAGTTACGATAGATGAACGCAGCTGGATAGGTGGCATTGGCATGGATGCCACCGACCTGCGCGGCGGCCAGATAGACCTGATCGATCGTCTCACCAGCGAAGAAGGCGCGCACCGCGGTCTGCTCGGTCAGGTCAAGTTCGGCGCGGGTACGGGTGATCAGTTCCCCCACCGCCGTGGCCTGCAACCGGCGACAGATCGCGGCACCCACCATGCCGCGATGGCCAGCGACGAAGATGCGCGGCCGGCGCTCGGGGGCCTGATCATTCATCGCGATATCATTCATGGCGATCGAGGGTGCGATAGCCGTGCCGTTTCACCAGCGCATCGCGTTCGGCCGCTAGCAAGTCCTCTCGGACCATCTCCGTGACCAGCTCGTGAAAGCCAATGCGGGGCTGCCAGCCTAGCTGCTCGCGCGCCCTGGTAGGGTCGCCCAAGAGGGTGTCGACCTCGGTGGGGCGGAAATAGCGTGGGTCCACCGCGACGATGCAGCGCCCGTTGTCCTCGTAGCCCTTCTCGTCGCGGCCGCGGCCCTCCCAGGTGATGCGCAGACCGAGTTCAGCGGCCGCGGCGCTGACGAAATCGCGCACGCTGTATTGCACGCCGGTGGCGATCACGAAGTCCTCCGGCGCTGCCTGCTGCAGCATTAACCATTGCATCTCGACGTAGTCGCGGGCATGGCCCCAGTCGCGGCGGGCATCGAGATTGCCGAGGTACAGGCAGTCCTGCATGCCGAGCCGGATGCGGGCCAGGCCGCGAGTGATCTTGCGGGTGACGAAGGTCTCGCCGCGGATCGGCGACTCATGATTGAACAAGATGCCGTTGCACGCATAGATGCCATAGGCCTCACGATAATTGACGGTGATCCAGTAGGCATAGAGCTTGGCCACCGCATAGGGGCTGCGCGGATAGAAGGGCGTGGTCTCGCGCTGCGGTGTCTCTTGGACCAGGCCAAACAGCTCTGAGGTGCTCGCCTGATAGAAGCGGGTCTGCTGCTCGCGGCCACAGATTCGGATTGCCTCAAGAAGACGCAGGGCGCCGAGGCCATCGGCATTGGCAGTGTATTCCGGCTCCTCGAACGAGACCGCGACGTGGGACTGAGCGGCCAGGTTATAGATCTCGTCTGGGGCCACCTGCTGTACGATGCGGATGAGATTCGAGCTGTCGGTGAGATCGCCGTGATGCAGGATGAAGCGCCGATCCGGCTGCTGCGGGTCCTGATAAAGATGGTCGATGCGATCGGTATTGAACAGCGAAGCGCGGCGCTTGATGCCGTGGACCTCGTAGCCCTTTTCGAGCAGCAGTTCGGCGAGATAGGCGCCATCCTGTCCGGTGATGCCGGTGATCAAGGCCTTTTTCATGGCGGCTCCTGCGAATGGGGTGGGAACGCGCTGGCCGTCAGCCGATGTCGGCAGTGCGCGCGGCGGCCAGCAGCGGGCGCAAAGCGGCGAGCCGGGCGCGGCGGATCTGCTCCGGGATGCGGGCTGGGTCGGCACCAGCGGCCGTGCTGGCAGCGGCGATGGCACCGGTGTCGACGGCGGCGGCCGCAGCGGCACAGCGGCGCAGCAGGTCGGCCTGGGGATAGGGGCGCTCGGCATAGCCGGTGCGGCCACGATAATCGGCCTCGCAGGCGATGAGCATCTGCTCGAAGCGCTCCGGGCGGCGGAAGCGGTCAGCCCCCTCCAGTAGACTGAGCAGGGTGGTTGGGCGCAATTCCGCGGCCCGGTGGACCAGCCCATGATAGCGGGCGGTGATCTGGGCCAGCGCGCAATGGCGTTTGGGGATGCGCAGGCGTGCGCAGAGCGCCGCCACCAGGCCGACGCCACGTTCCTCGTGGCCGCGATGGCTGGGCAGGATCTCCGGCGGGGTACTGCCCTTGCCGAGATCATGGGTGAGGGCGGCGAAGCGCACCTCGGGCAGCGACGACAGGCGGGCGGCCATGTCCACCACCAGCATGACGTGCACGCCGGTGTCGATCTCCGGATGCCAGCGCGCCGGCTGCGGCACTCCCCATAGGCGCGCCAGTTCCGGCAGCAGTCGCGCCAGCGCGTCGCAGGCACGCAGGACCTCGAAAAAGACCGACGGGCGCGCGCCGTCGCCGGTCTCGCCCAGGGTCTTGGCCAGCTCCGTCCACACCCGCTCCGGCACCAGGGCGTCCACCTCGCCGGCGGCCACCATCCGCTGCATCAGGACCATGGTCTCGGCGGCGATACGAAAGCCCAACCCATGCAGCCGGGCGGCGAAGCGGGCCACACGCAGGATGCGCAACGGGTCTTCGACGAAGGCCGGGGAGACATGGCGTAGCAGCCGCCGGTCGAGGTCGGCGCGGCCGCCGAAGGGGTCGATCAGGGTCCCGTCCGCGGCCTCGGCGAGGGCGTTGATGGTCAGATCGCGCCGCGCCAGATCCTGCTGCAGGCTGACGCCGGGCTCGGCCTGGACGACAAAGCCGCGATAGCCAGGGGCGCTCTTGCGCTCGGTGCGCGCCAGGGCGAACTCCTCGCGGGTCTCGGGATGCAGGAAGACCGGGAAATCGCGCCCCACCGGCGTGAAACCGCGCGCCAGCATGGTCGCGACATCGGCGCCCACCACCACGTGGTCGCGTTCGCGCACCGGCAGGCCGAGCAGGCGGTCGCGTACCGCCCCGCCGACCAGATAGCACTGCAGCCCGGCGGTGGCGCTCATCGGTCCGGTGCCTCTCTGGCCCGCGGTGCTGGTCCCTCGGCGCGCACCCCGAACAGTCGCAGCAGCAAGCGAAACACCCGCTTGATCCCGCGCCAGAGCTTGGGCAGCAGCCAGATCACGAGCAGCAGAAACAGCCCCAGCAGCCCGAGAAAGACCAACGGATGGGTCAGCGCCAGCAGCAGTCCGCCGAACACGCCGAGGTCCTCGGTGATGGATGCGGCCCAGTTAGTGAAGGGCTCCGGGGAGGTGTTGATCAGCACCCGGGTGCCGGCCTTGGCTGCATGCGCGGTGGTCGCAAGGGCGCCGCCGAGCAGGCCGGCGGCGATCTCGACCGCCGGCCCCCCGTCGCCGACG
>REDK01000165.1 GCA_007693535.1 Chromatiaceae bacterium | reverse complement strand
TTTCGATCGGCAGTATGCCGCTTGGCAAGGTGTCCGCTTTCATTGAACCACTACACCACCAGATGGCCCGTCTGCACGAGCGGCAGCACACCGAGCGGTGCCGGGGCTGGATGGAGAGGCTGATGCCGAGATGGCGGCAGAACGGGGACGCGTTGCCCCTCGCGCTCGGTTCCCAGAGCCACACCTCGCTGACCGGAAAACCCATGCGCGACGGGTATACACTGCGAACTCTGATGTTTCTTTTGCCGGGCCGGTCCGGGGCCGGCGCCCACCGACAGGTGACCCATGCACAAGCCCATCGGCATCCGCGCCGTGCTGCTCGCGGCCCTGACCCTTATTGGCGTGGAGATGACTATGGCACAACCACCCGCGCAACCGCGGCAGTCGGCTGTCTCACCGCCGGCGTCGATGACAGCGGCGGACCAAGCGCCAGCGTCGGCCCTACCGTTCGCCCATGCCGCCACCGGCACCATCGCGGAACACACCAGCACCCTCGCGCAGCAAACCGCAGTGGCGGTGACCATCTACAACCAGGACTTGGCGCTCATCAAGGACCGTCGCCAGGTGGAACTGCCGGCCGGGCGGGTCGACCTGGCCTACCGTGATGTCAGCGCCCGCATCCGCCCAGAGACGGCCCTGCTGCGCGATGTCGCCGGTACCGCCAACGTGACGGTGCTGGAGCAGAACTTCGACTTCGACCTGCTCACCCCGGCCAAGCTGCTGGAGAAGTATGTCGGTCGCGAGGTGGGTGTGGTGCGCACCCATCCCAGCACCGGCGAGGAGACCGAAGAGTCCGCCACCGTGCTCGCCGCGAGCGACGGTGTGGTGCTGCGCATCGGCAGCGGCGCGGAGCAACGCATCGAGGCGAGCCGCAACGGCGCGCTTCCTGGGCGCATCGTCTACCGCGACATCCCGCCGACCCTACGCGACCGGCCAACCCTGGTGCTGGCCCTGGACAGCGCCGCCGCCGGCGCGCGGGAGCTGGAGCTGTCCTACCTAAGTGGCGGGCTCAGTTGGGAGGCGGACTATGTCGGTGAGCTGACCCCGGACGAGACCCGGCTCGATCTCACTGGCTGGGTCACGCTCACCAACCAGAGCGGCACAAGCTACCACCGCGCCAAGCTCCAGCTCGTCGCCGGCGAGGTCAACATCGCCGAGCAGCCACAGGCGGACATGATGATGATGGAGGCCATGCCGCCGGCGGCGGCGCCGCAGATGCGCGAGGAAAGCCTGTTCGAGTACCACCTCTACACGCTCCAGCGACCCACCACCATCGCCGACAACCAGACCAAACAGGTGTCGCTGCTGGATGCACCGGGCGTCATCGTCGGCAAGGAACTCCTGCTCCGCGGAAACCCCGGCAGCTATCGCGGCGCCCGCGGCCAGCTGACCGAGGCGATGGACGTGAGCGTCTTCATCCATCTCACCAACGATGAGGCGTCGAACCTGGGCATGCCCCTGCCGGCGGGCACGGTGCGCATCTACAAGCGCGACACCGACGGCAACGCCCAGTTCATCGGCGAGGATCGCATCGACCACACGCCGCGGAACGAGACCGTCCGACTCAAGCTCGGCGAGTCTTTCGACGTGACCGCGGAACGTAAGCGGACCGCCTTCGACAAGCGCTCCGGCACCGGTCCCTGGCAGTACGAGTTCGACAGTGCCTACGAGATCCGCGTCCGCAACGCGAAGCCCGAGCCGCAGGCCGTCACCATCCAGGAGCGCGTTCCCGGCGACTGGAAGATGCTGGAAGAAAGCGCCTCACACACGGTCGGCAACGCCAACACTGCCGTCTGGCAGCTCACCGTGCCCGCTGAGGGCGAGACGGTGCTGACCTATCGGGTGCGGGTGCGGTTCTGAACAAAAAAGATCTCCTGAAAGACGCGCCAGGGAAAGACGGGCAAGGCGCCATCAGTGACGGGAGTCCGGACGTGCGCTGCGGCCCGAGGGGCTGCGAGCGGGAACATTGGCGATCAGGGCTATACTCAAGGAGAGACAACAGACACTAGGAGGACGGCCATGACGATTGCAGCACGTGTCGAAGACTATCTGAAGCAGAACGCCGTCGAATTTGAACTGTTGGCGCACAAGGCTACAGGCTCGACGCATGAATCGGCGCATGCCGCGCACGTACCGGACAACCACCTCGCGAAAGCCGTCATGGTGCACGACGACCAGGGCCATGCGATGGTCGTGCTACCGGGAAATGCCTGGCTCAGGCTGGAGATGCTGAACAACGCCAGCGGCCGCGCCTTCAAACTAGATGAGGAGTCCGAGCTGACGGATCTGTTCCCGGACTGCACCCCAGGCGCCGTGCCACCCCTCGGGACCGCGTATGGGCTCGAGACCTACATGGACGAGGCGCTGACGACGCTGGCCGATGTCTACTTGGAGGCCGGCGACCATCGCCATCTGGTGCGGGTGGATGGATCGGACTTCGCTCGGCTGTCGCATGGCGCACACCTCGGACAGTTCGGTCGGCGAGGCTGATTGGGGTCGGCAGGGCTGAGTGGCTCGCACTGGACTCGCTGAGGCGATCTGCCCCGCGAGCACCGGGTGCAGCCCGAGATCGATCCGCTCGGCAGTGCCGAGTCAAGTGGATCCCTCCGCCGCACGAGCGGCGGGGGGCCGGCGAGTTCAGCCGTCCTGACGGATGCCTTCCACCGAGAGGATGATCTCGACCACTTGGGCGGCGGGTCCAAGGTCGTAGTCGATGCCGAAGTCCTTGAGCGGGAAGCTGGTCTCGCCCTGAAAGCCGCGACGGTAGCCACCCCAGGGGTCAGTCCCGGCGCCGATCTCTTCGACCGCGATCGTCACCGGCCGGGTCACCCCGTGCAGGGTCAGCTCGCCGGTCAGGGTGCCGGTGCCGTCGCCGTTGGGACTGTAGCCAGTGCTGGCGAAGGTCGCCGTGGGGAATTTGTCGACGTGCAGGAAGTCCTTGCCGCGCAGATGCTTGTCGCGCTCGGCATGATTGGAATCGATGCTGGCGGTGCGGATGGCGACATTGATTGCCGAGCTGGCCGAGTCCTCGGGGTCATAGCTGAAGCTGCCGTCGAAGTCGTTGAAGCGACCATAGAGCCAACTGAAGCCCAGATGCTTGATCCGGAATTGGACGAAGGCATGGGCGCCCTCGGTATCGATGACGTATTGCTCTACTTCGGCGGCGGCCGAACCGGGCAGCAGGCCGGGCAGCAAGGCCGCGCCAAGGGCGAACAGGAGCGGGAGCGAGAGGCGAGAGCGGGTCGACATGGGATGGTCCTCGGGTTGGTGAAACAGGGGCAGCGCGCCGCGGTAGGTTGCCGCGGCCAGCGGTGCAAGGCAGAGATCAGTCCAGCGTCCAACTGCAGTGGCAGTGGCAGTGGCGGTTGTCAGCGGCGCTCGCCCCGCGGTACCGGCCGGTGGTTGGGCCGCTACCGTGGCCGGCTGGAGCCAAGTTCAGGCTGGCGGTCGTGGTGGCCGGCCGAGCATCCGCGATAGGGTGCCGTCCCGGTCGATGAATTGATGCTTCAAGGCCGCCAAGGCGTGCAGGCCGGCCAGGCTGACCAGTCCGATGGCAAGCCACAGGTGCACCCGGCCGGCGAGGTCGGCCTGGTTGGGCAGGCCGGACAGGGTGGCCGGTACCCGAAACAGGCCGAAGACCTCGATCGGACGGCCATCGGCGGTGGAGATCAGATAGCCGCTCAACATCACCGCGAACAGCAAGCCATAGAGCAGGCGGTGGGCAGCGGTCGCCGCCTGCCGTTCCCAGGCGGCATGACTGGCCAACGGGGGCGGCGGCGGACTCAACCGGCGCCAGGCCAGGCGCGCGATCAGGATCAGGCACAGGAGCACCCCGGTGCCCTTGTGGATCGCCGGCGCGCTGCGATACCAGGCATCGTAGTAGGTCAGGTTGACCATCCACAGGCCGAGGCTGAACAGGCTGGCCACCAGAACGGCCACCAGCCAGTGCAGGGTCATGGCCAGCAGGCCGTAGCGGTCGGCTCGATTGCGCAACATGGGGCGGATCGTTCGAACTCGGCGGTTGCCCAGCCAGCGGGGCGATGGGACGAGAGGTACCCGGAGGTGGGCCTGGAGACGCGAAGATAGCGGCGATTCACGCCCGTCAAACGCCTCGTTGGACAGCGCACTGTTGCGCTCGGCGCAACGCGGCGGGCGCGCCGGTCACGGCAGTGGCAATTGGTCGGCCGGCTCACCGCCCCAGGTCCCGGGCGCCTCGGCACCGGGCGACTCACGCCGCTCGCCCGCCCCTACCCAGCCTGGAGTGAAGGCAGCGACGCAATGACAGCGGCCGGCGTCGCCGAACAACTGTCGGCGTGCGGCGTCGCAGCCGCGGGCATCGCGGAACGGGCCGATGCTGTTGCGCGGTAGCTCGGGGTCGAGGCTGGTGCCGCGTCCGGGTGCCGCGTCCGTGCCCGGGGGATGGATGTGGCAGCTCAGCGGGGCGGCCTGCCCGCTGCCAGCCGCGAGCAGGCCGCCCAGCAGGGCGCAGCGCAGCAGTCGGCGCGACTGGCGGCGGGGCCGGCTCAGAGCGGCTCCTCGTAGGGGCTGACCGCGGCCTCTTCGATGCGATAGCCGGCATCACCCAGTTCGTTGGCGAAGGACTCCACGCGCATCCGTCCCTCCACCCAGACCACATCGAACAGCCCGCCCCGATAGGGCACGTCGGCGACGGTGCGCACCAGCACGGTCTGATTGGCCGGCGGCGGTGGGACATGAATGCAGGCACCGAAGTAGGGCACCAGCAGGAACTCGGCAATCTCGGTGGCATCCAGTTCCAGCGGCACCACGAAGCCCGGCAGTCGCACCCGGCGTCCGTCCAGCACCTCCACGACCGGGGCCTCGGCCCAGATCGCGAGCAGCTTCTGCATCAATTCATCGGCACGGGGATCATCGTCATCGATGGCGTCGACATCATAGTCGTCCAGCAGTTGATCGGGGCGCCAGCCGGGCGGGATCAGGTAGTCCCATTGCAGCTCCACCAGCACATTCGGGTCCTCCGGCAGGGGCGGCAGCGGTTCGGGCTCGAAGGCGGGGGCGTCATCGGCGTCGATGGCCGGGTCTGCTGGCGGCGGCTGGTCGCCGCAGCCGGCGAGCAGGAGCGCCAGCGACAGGACCGGCAGGAGACGCAACAGGGCGGGCGGGGTCATAGTGGTCGATCCAGCAGGGGCCGCAGCAGGCGGCGGCGAAGCGAAAGGGTGCCGGCGCCCCGGCCAGGCGTCGACAGCGGGTTCCGGGATTGGCGCCGGTCGCGCGGTCTCAGACCCGCAGCGACAGGCCATCGGCGAGGGACATTCGGTAGGCCCGCCAGGCGGGGATGAAACCGACCAGCAAGCCGGCCGCGAGCACCGCGGTGAGCAGGCGCCATTCCTGGGCCGATAGGACACGCAGCTCTAGATAGAGCCCGAAGCGGCCCTCCACCAGCACGGTCCCGGCGGCGAGCAGACCATACAGCAGAACGACCCCGGTCAGCAGGCCAAGTAAGGTCAGCAACAGGGCCTCGCCGATGATGAGGGCCAACACCTGCCAGGGCCTGGCCCCGACCGAGCGCAGGATGGCCAGTTCGCGGCGGCGCTCGTCGAGGCCGATCAGCAAGGCCGTCAGCATGCCAATCAGGCCGACCAGGACGACAAAGCCGGAGACGATCAGCAGCGCCTGCTCGGCAACCGCCACCAGCGACCAGAGTTCGGACAGGGCCACCCCAGGCAGCACTGCCAGCAGGGCCTCCTCGCGATAGGCGTTGATCCAACGCTGCATGGCAAAGGTGGCGATACGCGACTTCAGCCCAACCAGGGCAGCCGTGATCTGCGTCGGGGTCAGGTCCATGCGCCGCGCCTGGTCGGGGGTAACGGTGCGCCCGGGCATGGGGGCCCCACCCTCCCAGCCGATATGGATTGCCTCGATCGCGGCCAGGCTGACGTGCACGGCGCGATCGACCGGCGTGCCGGTGCGCGCGAGGATGCCGGCGACCCGGAACGGCTGATCGGCATGGCGGGCGAAGGTCACATCGCCGGCGCCGTGGGCGATGACAATCGCATCGTCTAGGCGATAGCCGAGGGCGCGCGCGACCTCGGCCCCGAGCACGGCATCATAGAGGTCGGCGAAGGGCTGGCCGCGGGCAAAGGTCAGCGCGCGCCCGCGGGCGTAGCGGTAATGCTCGAAATAGTCGAGCGAGGTGCCGAGCACGCGAAAGCCGCGGTGGGAGTCCCCAAGGGAGAGGGGTACGGTCCAGGCCACCTGCGGCTGCGCGGCGATCTCCTGATAGCTCTGCCAACTGATGTTGTTAGTGGGGTTGCCGATGCGAAAGACCGCGTAAAGGAGCAACTGGATCGGCCCGCTGCGGGCACCGACGATGAGGTCGGTGCCGGAGATGGTGCTGGCGAAGCTCGCCCGCGCCTCGGTGCGGACCCGCTCGACGCCGAGCAGGAGGGCGACGCTCAGCGCGATCGACAGCAGGGTCAGCAGGGCGGTGAAACGGCGGTTCCAGAGGCTGAGCAGGGCAAGGCGCAGGATCGGCATGACTCTATTATCTGGCGGCGACGCGGGTGGGTGCGCAGCGATGGACCGAACTACATCGCCATGCGCGGGCTGGGCAATGGCCGGCGCTCAGGCGGCCGGCGCCGGGCGGCCAGCGGCGGTCGCCGACCCGGCCTGGTTCACCGCGCCGAGCGCCAGACTGCGGTCGAACAGGCCGGCCAGGCTGGTGTCGTGGCTGACGAAGATCAGCGCCGAGCCGCTGGCACGGCACTCGTCGAACAGCAGCCGCAGAAAGGCCTGGCGGCGATCGCTGTCCAGCGCCGAGGTGGGCTCGTCGGCGATCAGCAGTTCCGGGGCGCCGATCAGGGCGCGGGCGGCAGCCACCCGCTGCTGCTGACCCACGCTCAGCGCGGTGACCGGGCGACTGAGCAGGTCCGGCGCGGCCAGATCCAGATGTGCCAGCAGGCGGTGCGCCTCGGCGACCAGCCGGCCCGAGCGCGCCCGCGCGCGTGCGCGGCGCCGGGCCGAGAACCGGCAGGGCAGCAGCACATTATCGAGGATGCTGAGATAGGGAATGAGATTGAACATCTGGAAGATGTAGCCGATGTGGCGGGCACGGAACCGGTCTCTGGCCGCCCCATCGAGCCCTTCCAGCGCCTGTCCGAGCACCTGCACGCTGCCCTGTTGGGGCACATTGACCCCGGCCAGCAGCCCGAGCAGGGTGCTCTTGCCGCTGCCGCTCGGCCCGGCGATGAACAGGTGTTCACCACGGGCAACCTGCAATTGGTCCAGGGCCAGGACCTCGGGTTCGTCCGGCCGCCAGCGGAAGCGCAGATCGCGCAGCGCGACCACCGGCCCCACCGGGGCCGCAGCCACGGCCACGGCGGGACCAGTCGCCGTCAGGGCGGCCCGCGCCCGGGTCCACTGCGCAACTAGGTGCCTGCCGAGACGCCGGGCGGGCATCCTCAGAGGTCGATCCGGGTCTGTTGCGGAGTCAGCATCAGGCCCTGCTGACCCTGCGGGCCGATGACCTGGGCGCGCAGCCGTTCGGTCAGCGGGAAGACCTCGAAGAAGCCGACCTCGACGCTGGTTAGCCGCGTCGGCTCGGCGCAGTCGAAGCGATAGTCGACGTGGGCATCCGCGTGATGCTCGTCGTCGCCGTGGGTATGGCCATGATCGTGGTCGTCGTCCCCATGGGTGTGCCCATGGTCGTGATTGTCATCGCCATGGGTATGGCCATGGTCGTGATCGTCATCACCATGGCGGTGACCGTGGTCGTGATCATCATCGCCATGACTGTGACCGTGATCGTGATTGTCCTCGTCCAGGGTCAGGCGCACCGCGGAGGCGGTCAAGACGCAGCCAGCCTCGGGATTGGGCTGGAACAGGCGGGCGCCGTCCGCGAGCAGTTCGCGCGCGCCCGCGATGGCGGCCCGCTGGGCGGCGGTGCGGGGCGGATGCTCGAAACCGAACAGGTTGATCGTGGGGCTGTCGAGTTCGATCAGCAGGCGGTCGTCCTCCACCGCCAGATTGACCGTCGCCTTGCCATGGATGTGGACCCCGTGAGCGCGTCGCTCCGGGATCTCCGCGGCGGTGTCGGCATCGATGGGGCTGGCAGCAGCGGTGCCGGCCAGCCCAAGGAGCGCCGCCAGGGCGCCGGCCAGGGGCGTTCGCGGGATCAGGTTCAGGATCGGTTGCATGGTTTGACCTCCACTGGGATTTCCCCTCATCAGGGGGCGCCGACGCGGGCAGGTATCGCGTGGGTGCGCACCGCGGCAGGGGCGGCGCGTTAGCGTCGGGCGCCGGACAGGAACCGGTGTCGGCACCGGCTTCAGGACGGCGGTTTGCGCGCGCAGGTGGCGCAGGTGCCGAAGATCTCGACGATGGGCCGGCGCGGTCTAAAGCCGCTCCCGGCAGCAGCCGCATGCAGGCTGCCAGCGATGCTGGCATCCTCCAGTTCGGTGACCTCGCCGCAATCGCTGCAGATCAGGAACTGGCTGGCATGGGGGTGCTCGGGATGGGTGCAGCCGATATAGGCGTGCAGCGATTCGAGCTTGTGGACCAGGCCCTGTGCGAGCAGGAAATCGAGCGCCCGGTAAACCGTCGGCGGCGCTGCAGGGGCGCCGCCGCGGATCAGGTTCAGGATCTCATAGGCCCCAATCGGGCGCTCGGCGGCGCAGACGATCTCCAGCACGCGCCGGCGTTGCCTGGTAAGGCGAGCGCCGCGACGGGCGCAGAGCACCTCGGCGAGGTCGAGCGCCTGTTGCAGCCGGTGTGTGTCCATCCAAGTATCTTGTGTTCTCGGTGAGCGATGGCCTGGGTGTCGCGCCGCCAGGCGCGCTCAGGCCCGAGCGGCCGGCAGCGTGGGGCTGGCGCGCCAGCGACCGCGCAGCCAAGCCAGGACCGCCGAACTCAAATACAGCGCCCCGGCGAGCAAGATGATGGTCGGACCGGCCGGTAAGTCCGGCCCGTAGGAGAGGGCCAACCCGGCACTGGTCAGGCCGGACCCAAGCAGGGTGCCGGCGACCATCATGGCCGCCAGCGAATAGGTCCAGTGCCCGGCCACTGCTGCCGGCAGGGTCAGCAGGGCGATCACCAGGATCAGCCCGACCACCTGGATCATCAGCACCACGGTAACCGCCACCAGCACGAGCAGCAGCAGGTAGAAAAAGGTGACCGGCACCCCCCGCAACCGGGCGAATTCCTCGTCGAAGGCAACCGCGACGAACTGCCGGTAGCCACCAAGCACCACCGCCAGCAGCAGCAGGTCCAGCGCCGCCATGAACCAGAGCGAGCGCGGCGGCACCAGCAGGATATTCCCGAACAAGAAGCTCATCAGATCCTGGGCATAACCGGGGGTATGGGCGATGAACAGGATGCCGACGGCCATGCCGATCGCCCACAGCGCGCCGATCGCGGTGTCTTCGCCCGTGCGCCAGGTCAGCCGCACCCAACCGATCAGCAGCGCCGCGAGCACCGCCGACAGCAGCGCGCCAACCAAGGGATCGGCGCCCAGGTAGACCGCCACGCCCATGCCGCCAAGCACGGAATGGGCGATGCCGCCAGCCAGGAAGGTAATGCGCTTGACTAGCACGAAGGGGCCAATCAGCCCACAGCCCAGGCTAGCCAGGAGCCCGGCCAGCAGGGCTTGCTGCAGGAAGCCGTGGCGACCGACCGCATCGATGAATTCGGTCATGACCGCAACCGCAGAGCCAACTGGCTCAAGGCCGCGCCAGCGCCAGCGGCGGTACCCGCGGCCGGCAACCTGATCACCGCCGATGCCTGCGCTGGCATCCGCGCGCGCATCTGCCTGGCCAGGCTAGACGCTGACATCGGTCATCTCGCGGGCGGCATCGGTGGTACCTGTGGCCCCGCTCCGCGTCGGCCTACCCTGCCGATGCTGGATGCGGCGCACGCCGCTGCCATAGACAGCACTGATTGCGGCGGCATCAATCGCCTCGGTGGCATGGCAGAGCAAGGTGCGATTGAGACAGGCGACGCGACTGACGTAGCCGGAGATGAAACCGATGTCATGGGAGACCAAGAGGATGGTCAGACGCGCATTGAGGGCGGCGAGCAGGTCGAAGATCTCTCCCTCCATGCGCTGATCGATATTGGCCGTGGGCTCGTCCAGGATCAGGATGGCCGGATCGCTGACCAGCGCCCGTGCTAGCAGCACCCGCTGCAACTGACCGCCGGAGAGGGTTCCGATCTGCCGCCCAGCCAGGTCCGCCGCTTCCACCTCAGCCAGGGCGCAGGCGGCCGCGGCGCGATCGGTGCGGCGATAGCTGCCGAGCGCCATCCCCAGCCCGAGCCGGCCCATGAGCACGACCTCCTGCACGCTGATCGGGAAGTCGCGCGGGAAGCCCGGATGCTGTGGAACGTAGCCAACCCTTCCGCGCGCCCGCCGTGGTATTTGACCTAGCACCCGGATGCGGCCGGCCTGGGGCTGCAGCAGCCCCAGGATGAGCCTGAGCAGGGTACTCTTACCGCCGGCGTTGGGGCCGACCAGCCCGAGGAACTCGCCGGGCTGCACCGACAGGTCAACGTCCTGTAGCACCGACACCGGGCCATAGGCAAAGCAGACGCGGTCGACCTCGATCACCGGCGCGGCGACCGGCGAACCATTGGGATTCATGGATCGGTCCGCGCATCGGCTGGCATGCTAGCCGGCGCATTCGCGGCAATGAACAGGTCGGCCAAATGGCGCAGGCTGGCAAACAGGTCGGCCGCCAGCGGGTCGGCACTCACGACCTGTCCGCCGATCTCGCGGGCCACCCGCTCAGCCATGCGCCGGTCGAACTGCGGCTGCACGAAGATCACCCGGATATCGTTGGCGCGCGCCTGGTCGATCAGGTCGGCCAGCCGGCGAGCGGCCGGGGCCTTGCCCTCGCGCTCGATCGGAATCTGGGTCAGCCCATAGGCCTCCGCGAAGTACCCCCAGGCCGGGTGATAGACCAGGAAGCGACGATGCCGGAGGGGTCCGAGCCGCGTTCGCAGCTCAATGTCCAAGCCGACCAGCGCCGAATCAAACCTGCGCTGATTGGCGGCATAGACGGCCGCGCCGGCCGGGTCTAGTTCGGTGAGTCGATCGCGGATCGCGACCGCCATCCGCCGCACCAGCGGTGGACTGGTCCAGACGTGCGGGTCCAGTGCCTCGGCTGCTGCGGCGCTATCTGGCATCTCACCATCGCTGTCGGCCGCCGCATGGTCGTGGCGATGGCCATGCCCGCGCTCATGCGCGGAGCCCTCGTCGGCGTCGTGGTCATGCGCCTCTAGGGTACGTAGCGGCAGCCCATCGCGCAGATCGAGGATCGGCAGGGTCGGGTTGGCGGCCTGGATGCGGGGCATCGCTGCGGCCTCAAATCCCACCCCGGTGCGGACGAAGAGATCGGCCTCGGCTAGGGCCGCGATCTGCCGTGGCGTCGGCTCGTAGCTATGCGGACTCTGGCCCGGCTGCACCAGAGTCTGCACCGCCACCCGGCCCCCCCCCACGTGCTCAACGAGGCCCTGCAGCGGCAGCACACTGACGAAGACCGAGAGCATCGGTTCGGTGGCCGCGTTGGCGTGCAGCGCGTACCCGCCGAGGAGGCACAGCAGCCAGGCCGCCAAACGGCGTGGATAGTAGCGTCGCGGACTGATGGGCGCGCGGCTGAGCATGGATCGCTGTCGAAACCGTTGCTGTCGAAACTGTTGAGGAGTTAGTCACCGGTAAATGTAACGGTATAACAACCAAAAGCCAAGGGCAGAGCAAGAGACATCTGCGCTGTCGCGATTTTCCACGGCTCGCCGCGTGCCGTCCGGGAGCCGCGCAAGCGGCGGAGCGGCATGAGAGGGTCTCCA
>REDK01000125.1 GCA_007693535.1 Chromatiaceae bacterium | reverse complement strand
CGCACGCAAGTCATTGATTGCGCGTCGCGCGGTGGGGTAAACGAAAATTGCCCGTGCTCGTCTCCCCGGCTAAATCAGTGGCTTAGAGACTGCGCAAATGGCTCCATTCGACTTTTCTCGACGCCCGCCTTCGGTGTCGCACTGGCGATCACAGCGCTTGCTCTGCTCCCGCCAGCCCCCCTTGAAGGCGAACGTCAATCCTGCGTTATCTGGCCTGCATTATTCGGCCTGCGTCATCTGGCATCAAAGTTTCCAGCAATCGCCTGTAAGACCGCCGGTCGCGGCAGGAGCCCGCTCCCAACGGACCGGCTACACGCCAAAGACCTGCACTATCTCTTTCACGCCAGCAGCGGCATCAACTACCGGAGGTCCGGCCGCGATGGAATACCTCTCGACCCTGCGACAATGGCCGCTGGAGGCCATGGTCGCGCTGCTCGCCGGCAGCCTGATCCTGCTGGTCCCGCGCCTGCTCAACTATGCAGTAGCAGCCTATCTGTTGGTGGTCGGCCTGCTCGGGGTACTGGCCTTCTGGTCCGGGCGTCCGGTGTCCAGCGAGGCCGTCATCGCCCTGCTCGCCGGCATCCTGATCCTGATCCGCCCCAACCTGCTCGCCTACGTCGTCGGCCTCTATCTGATTTTGCTCGGCCTGCTGCAGGCCGGCCTCATTCGTTTTTGAGTCTGGGCTGCGTCCGAGCCCGCATCGGACCGGCAGCAGCGGCGGCCGCGGAAGCGCCCGATGAGCACCCGCGGGGTCGCCACCCCCGGCGTTGCCAGCGTCGTCATGCCCGGAGGGGTAACAGCCTGCTATGCTGTCGCCATGCACCAGGCCGCCATCGATTCCGCCTACGCCCTGCTGCGCCGGGCCGTGATGACCTACCGCGGCGAGCCGGTAGGGACCGTCGCCGCGGTGGCCCCGGCCGCGGACGGCGCGGTCAATTATCAAGACTGCTTCATCCGCGACTTCATCCCCGCGGCCTTGGTCTTCCTGGCCGATGGCGAGACCCGGATCATCCGCAATTTCCTGCTGACGGTGCTGGACCTCCGCGCCCAGCACCAACGCGTCCAGGGCCATGGCATCGAGCCGGCGGTGCTGCCAGCGAGCTTTCGCGTCACCGGCGGCGCGCCCCACAAGCAGGTGATCGAGGCCGATTTTGGCGACCAGGCCATCGGCCGGGTGGCCCCGGTGGACGCGATGATGTGGTGGGTGATCCTGCTCGCCATCTACTGCCGCCGCACCGGCGACCGCAGCCTGGCACAGGATCCGACCATACGCCGCGCGGTCAAGGACATCCTGGAACTCAGCCTGCGCGAGAGCTTCGAGGTCTTCCCGACGCTACTGGTCCCGGACGGCGCCTTCATGATCGATCGGCGCATGGGGGTCTACGGCCATCCGCTGGAGATCCAGGCCCTGTTCTACGGACTGCTGGTCAGCGCCGATGGCTTGCTGCGCCCCGAGGAGCCCGACCTGCCGCTGCTGGACATGGCCGCCAAGCGCGCCAAGATGCTGCGCACCTATTTGCAGATGTTCTACTGGCTGGATCTGGAGCGGCTCAACGAGATCCATCGCTATGCCACCGAGGAGTTTGGCGCCGGCAGCGTCAATATGCTCAACATCCAGCCCGAATCCATCCCGGATTGGGTGGTAGATTGGCTACCCGAACGCGGCGGCTATCTGGTCGGCAACCTTGGACCGGGACGGATGGATTTCCGCTTCTTCGCCGTCGGCAATCTGCTCGCGATCCTGTTCGGCATCGTCAGTTGTCAGCATGCCCAAGCCATCATGACCCTGTATCAGGATCGTTGCGAGGACCTGATCGGCTGCATGCCGGCCAAGCTGGTCTATCCGGCGGTAATCGGCAAGGAATGGCAGTTCCTGACCGGCAGCGACCAGAAGAACGTGCCTTGGTCCTACCACAATGGCGGCAACTGGCCGGTGTTGCTCTGGCCACTGATCGCCGCTGCCCTCCGAAGCGGTCGCGGCGACCTGGCCCAGTTCGCGCTGGACCTGGCCGATCACCGGCTGCCCGGGCAGCACTGGCCGGAATACTACGATGGACGCCGCGGCAACCTCATCGGCCGGCGCGCCCAACTCAACCAGGTCTGGTCGGCCACCGGCTACCTGTTCGCCCATAAGCTGGTCGAGGACCCTGCCCTACTCGATCTCTTCGCCGTCATCGACCACCAGCCCCATAGCGAACGCGCCAGCGTCTGAGCCGGTCCTGGGCCAGTCCTGAGCCGGTCGCGACCCGACCGTCCGCGCCATCAGAACAGCTCGTCGAGCACGCGCGGGGCGGTGCGCCGCGGGGGTGGTGGTCGTGGGGCCGCGGCCCGCCGCTGCGGGGCCGCCACCCTCGGCTGGGCAACCTCCACCGGGTCCGGCCCCAGGGTCATGAGCTTGAACTCCTCGGCGATATACTCGATCCGACTACCGCTGGTGGCAGTGGTCGTCTTACCGGTGGATAGGCTGATCCGGACCGCGGCCATCCGGTCGGGGCGCTTGATCTCGGCCACCGGCAGGCCCTTCAAGGCATCACCCATGAACTCGGTCCAGACCCCAAGCGCCGCGGTGCCGCCCCATTCGCCCCGCCCCAGGGGCTGATTGTCGTCGCGCCCCATCCAGGCGATGGTGACCAGTTCTGGCTGATAGCCGGCAAACCAGGAATCGCGGGCATCGTTCGTGGTGCCGGTCTTGCCGGCGAGGTCGGCGCGCCTAAGACTGCGGGCGCGGGTGCCGGTGCCCTCGGTGATGACGTCGCGCAGCATCGAATCCATGCTCCAGGCGATCCGCGGATCCACCGTCTGCCGCGCCAGTGGCCGTTCGGCCTCACCTTCAGCCAGGATACGCGCGCTATCCGACGGCTTGGTTAGCCAGCATTCGGTGCAGGCGCGCGGCGGTAACGCCTCGTGCAGGCGGTTGCCGGCGACATCCTCGATGCGGGTGATCACATAGGGCTCCACCAGATAGCCGCCATTGGCGAACAGGGCGTAGCCGCGGGCCAGCTCCAGCGGGGTAGTGGAGCCCGAGCCCAGCACCATCGGCAGGTCCGGTGGCATCGAATCCAGGGCGAACCCAAAGTTCTGGACGTAGTCGCGGATGAAATCCACACCCATACGATTGGCCAGATTGATGATCGCCAGGTTGCGGGAGCGCGCCAGCGCAACGCGGATACGGATCGGCCCCATGAATCTGCCGTCCGCGTTGCGTGGCCGCCAACGCCCGCGGCCCGACGCCTGCTGGAAGGCCTCGTCGCGCACCAGGCTGGCCGGGGTATAGCCCTTGGCCAGGGCGGCGGCGAAGACAAAGGGCTTAAAGGCCGACCCGGGCTGGCGGCGAGCATCGGTGACGCGATTGAACTTGCTCCACTCGAAGGAATAGCCGCCGGACAGGGCGCGGATCGCCCCGTCGGCCGGTGACAGAGCCACCAGCGCTCCCGACACCACTGGCACTTGGGCCAGCAGCCAGTCGCCCTTGTCGGTCTGGCGCAGCCGGATCACATCGCCGACGGCAACGGCATCGGTGACCCGCCGCGGCTCGGGACCACGCCAGTTCTCGGTGCGGAAGCGCCGCGCCCAGCGCACCTGGGCCGGCGTCAGGGTATGGGTGCGGCCGTCGCCCAGATAGACCTCGGCGCTGTTGGCGCCGGCCTGGGTGACCACGCCCACCGGTAGGCCCGGCACCACCGGCCGCTCGGCCAGGGCCGCATCGAGGGCCTCCCGGGTCATCGCCGCGACATGCTCGATCTGCGCCTCGGGGCCATGGTAGCCATGGCGGCGGTTATAGGCCTGCAGGCCATTGCGCAAGGCGGTGTCGGCACTGCGCTGGAGATCGTCGTCGATCGTCGTATAGACGCGCAGTCCCAGGCTGTAGGCACCCTCCTCGCCGTAACGCTCGACCATCTCCTGGCGGACCATTTCAGAGACATAGCCGGCACGCAATTCCACCGGGGGCACATAGGCCATGACCTCTACCGGTTCGGCCACCGCCGCGGCATGGGCGGCCTCGTCGATGAAGCCAAGCAGCAGCATCCGGTCGAGGATATGGTCACGACGCTCCTTGGCCCGGACCGGATTGCTGACGGGATTGGTCACCGAAGGTGCCTGCGGCAAGCCCGCCAGCATCGCCATCTCCGCCAGGGTGAGTTCATCCAGACCCTTACTGTAATAGAACTCGGCGGCGGCAGAGATCCCATAGGCACGGTGGCCGAAGAAGATCTTGTTCAGATAGAGTTCCATGATCTGCTCCTTGCTGAGGGCCGTCTCCATCTTGAGCGCAAGCATGATCTCGGCGAGCTTACGCTCCACGGTTTTATCGCGGGTGAGAAAGAAATTGCGTGCCACCTGCATGGTGATGGTGCTGCCGCCCTGAGTGGGCGCTCCGGTGCGCACCACGCTCAGGGCAGCACGGGCGAGACCGACGGGATCGATGCCAGCATGCTCGAAGAAGCGGCTGTCCTCGATGGCAATAAAGGCATTGATCAACTGCGGCGGGATCTCCGCGAAGGCCACCGCGCGGCGGCGTTGCACGCCGAACTCGGCCATCAGCGAGCCATTGGCGCTGAAGATCCGCAGTGGCTCCTCGAACTTCACTTCTAGCAGGGCCTCGACCTCGGGCAGATCCTTGACCGTGGCATCCACCAGAAGCATTGCCCCGCCCAGGACCAACAGGGCCAGGGTAAGCGGCAGCGCCAGGCCGGTCGCCAGTAGACTAGCGAACCAGCCGATGATCCCGCCGATGGGACCGACACGTCGCACCGGATGCCGACGCCGCGGGCGGCGCGGGGTCGGGCGCTGGCGCGACGAACCGCCTCGGCCAGCCCCCCCAGACCCGCCACCGGACCCACCACCACCCGCACCGCCAACCCCAGGGCCTGAGCCCGCACCAGCCCCAACCCCGGGACCAGCGCCGGCCTCCGGCGGGCTGGCGACAGGGGTCGCGCCGCTGATTACCCCGCTCGGGGCGACCGCGGACCGGGGCGTCGCCTGCGGGCGCAACCCATTGGCACCGGCCATCAAGCGCCGAGAGCGCGTCGATAACCAGCGCCAGAGACGCCTCCCCCAGGCCGCCTCAGCAGTGCGCGGCAACCGCCGCAGCCCGGGACGTGCCCTGAGACTTGGCGCCGGCTTGTCACCGGGACTCACCCCCGCTGCGCGCGGGTTCGCACGGGCAGCGGATCGCCTTGGAGACTGCGGCCGGGCAGGCGCGCCAGGAGCAGCGCGAGGGGTCATGGGGGCAACCGGTGGGATAACCGGGGGATCAAACGGCGTCTGCCCACGGGTCGGGTGACTGGCGGCCCGGGCGGTATCCGCCTGTGGTTCCGGCGCTGGGTAGAGAGTCAGATCTGGGCCATCCGGCCGATCGTCGGCTGAGCCGGTCAGTGCGGCATCCGCCGGGCGCCGGGGCTGGGCCTCGGCTGCTGGTGGATCGGACTGGCGCGGCACGCCGCGGTTGTCGTCTGATTGATTCACGCGATTCACTGTGCGAGTAAGGGGACGTCACCTGCGGGGTCGGACCCGGGCCTGGCCCGCGATCCGCAGCACCCGCTGTCCGGCCCCTAATATGGCGCCGCATCCCGGTCGCACGAACCCGTGGTCCGCTGCGTTAAAACCAAGAAACGGCAGCTGGAGGTGCCCGGGCCGGCCCGAGCCATCACGCTTCGGGACGAGACGTCTGGCAACCACTGCACCGGAGACACGACCGGGCATGCGGCCGAGCGCGCGCAAGGATTACAAGCCACTGCGATCAATCTCACCCGCATCGGGTCAAGCTACGGCCCTATCGTCGGATTCTACCCGATGCGCGGAGCCACCAGGAACCGACCAGCGGCGCCGCCACAATGCGGATCATCGGCCGCGGACAATCGCCGGGCGGCGCGGCCTTGAGACAGTAGCCGCAATCGCGGCGCACCCCGGGGCATGGCAGCAGAGACCAGGCCGCTCAGGTAGCGGTGCCAAGACGGGCCCAGCCCGGAAATTGCGCCCGGCATTGATAAAGGCCACGCGCAGCACATGTGTATCACCGACACCCGCTTGAGATTGCATTACACTGCCAGAGGTCGTCGCACGCCGAAAGGTCGAGCGGTTGCCCCAGTCAGTGAGGGCCTCCTTCAGCAAGACGATCCAAGGCCGGGGCAGATTCCTGGCAACACCGCCAATCGAGCCCCCACAAATACCGCCAGCACCGCGACCCGTCCGGTACCCGTCGTCATTGACCGCCAGTGGCGGCCGCCACCGGAATCCCGTCACCTGCAGCCTCGCGGCGGGGTTTGGTTCCGACCCGGTGCGGGTCAAGCTGTATCAGCCGATCTGATCAGGAGCGACTGTCGTGTCCGAGACCAACAACACCCGCGAACGCCTGCTGACCGCCGCCCTCGAGGTGTTTGCCGAACGCGGCTATGAGGCCGCCACTATCCGCGAGATCTGCGGCCGGGCCGATGCCAATGTCGCCGCCGTGCACTACCACTTCGGCGACAAGCGCCGCCTCTACGAAGCCATTTTCAGCAACCTATTCGACACCCTGCGCGCGCGGCGGACCGCCTTCCTGCCGCCGGAGGCACCGCCCGAGGAGCGGCTGCGGGTCTATATCCGCGCCCTCTTCGAGGAGATCTTCACCTGCGGCGGCGATACCGACCGGCAAGACCAGCTCAGCACCATCTACTTGCAGGAAATGGTTCGCCCCACCGAGGCGTTAGAGCGCATCGTCAGCGAGTATCTGGAACCCGACGCCCGCGAACTCTACGGCATCGTTGCCGAACTGCTCGATACCCGTCCCGACGACGCACTCAGCATCGACTGCGCCGCCTCCATCGTCGGCCAGATCCTCTACTATTATCACGCCGGCCCGCTGATCGCCTGCCTGCATCCAGACCGTGCGCCCACGGCCGAGCGCATCGATGAGCTAGTGGAACAGGTCTGGCTGTTCGCCCTCGGCGGCATCGAACGCACTGCCCGCGCGCGGGCGGCACGCCTGAGCCAGTCCGACGAACCCGCCGACCAGGGCTGCTGAGACGCCAGCGTGACCAGGCAATATCGGTTACCGTCTGTTCACCCGCCCTCTCGCCCGCCGCGTCGCGGCTGCCTGCCAGTCACCCGCCCTGCTGCGCCCCAATCAGCGGATACCGCGGCCGTGCCGTGGCTGATCTGCTCCCGACCCACGAGATCCCAGCTCATGAGATCCCAGCTCATCAGAGCGCGGCGGGCCGGCGGCAGGCGTGCCCTGCTCGCCGCCGTGCTGCTGCTGGCAGCACCCAGCTCGGCATTCGCCGCCCCGGCGGCCAGCGGCAACAGCGACCGGACCGTGGTCGCGGCCCCGGCGGTCCGCCCGGTGCGCCTCACCGGCTTCACGCGCGCGCGCGCCCACCTGCCGCTGGTCAGCGAGACCGCTGGTCGGGTCGCGACGGTGAACTACGACATCGGCGACCCGATCGGCAGCGACGCCAGCTTCGCCCGCATCGACGACACCTTCATCCGCCTCGAACTCGAACAGGTGCAGGTCCGCCAAGACCAGCTCCGCTCGCGCATCGCCTACGACCGCCGCGAGGCGGACCGCTATCGCCGGCTGGCGCGGGAGAACGCCGCCGCCGCCGCTCAGCTCGACATCGCTGAGCAGGCGCTGCAGAACAACGAGCACGAACTGCGCCAGCAGGAGGTGCAGCAACGCATTCTGGAAGAACGCCTGCGCCGCACTCGCATCCCGGCCCCGTGCGACTGGCAGGTCACTGCCCGCCACATCGAACCGGGGCAATGGATCGGCGCCGGCGAGCCGATCGGCGCCGTGGCCGACTTCAGCACCCTGATCATCCCGTTCGCCCTCAGCCCCGAGCAATACGGCATCCTCGACCAGCTTGCCGCGGCCGGCACGCTGACCCTGCAACTGCCCGATGGGGCCCTGGCGACCGAGCCGCAGCAGGTCGCCGCGCGCATCCATCGGGTCAACCCGGACTTCGACACCGAGACCCGCAAGATCGCCGTGGAGGTGGCCCTCGTCAGCGACATCGAACCGCGCCGCGGCGGCCTGCGCGCGGTGCTGGAACTGCCGCTGCCGGAACAGAGCGGGGCTGTCCTGCTGCCCGAGACCGCGATCCGCCGCAGCCTAGAAGAGGCCTGGGTAGAACCGCTCGACGCCGCCCCGCTACCGGTCGTGATCCTGGGCCGCCAGCAAGGGCCCGATGGCCCGCTTCTACGGGTCAGCCATCCAGCCATTGCGCCTGGCGACCGCTTCCGCCTGCCGGCAGGGCCGAACTGAGGCAGCAACAGCCGACGATCACGCCCTAAACCGGCATCGAAAGAACCGACGAAGGGTCATCCTCTGCAGGACTTCACCCGTGCCTTCGTCTCCTTCCCCCACGATGCCGATCAGCGCTTTCCCGGCTGGCGCGACCAGCTCGGCAGACTGATCGACTGAGCAACGGGCCAGGGATGGCGAACCGCCGTCACGCCGCAGGCGCGACGGCCGGCCGCGCGGGATCGGCAGCAACCAGCCCCACCCCCATACCGAGCGATCCGCACTCACCGCCGCGCGCGGCGCATCTGCAGCGTCTGCACCAGACTGAAGCCGATCGCGATCAGGGTCAGCGGGATCACGAAGCCCAGCATGGCCAGTTCGAAGCTGCGCAGATTGGGATCATCGGTCGCATCCATCACCAGCCAGCTCACATAGGCAATGAAATAGGCGAAGAACATCCCGCCCTCCAACCGGCTGATCCGATACCCACTGAAGAAGATCGGCAGACAGACCACCGCCGTCGCCAGCATGATGGGTAAATCCAGCCACAGCACATGCGCTGAGATGTGCAGCTGCTCGGGTGCCAACATCGCCCCGACCCCGAGCACCCCCAGGATATTGAACAGATTGCTGCCCACGATATTGCCGACCGCAATATCGCGCTCCCCGCGCAGACTGGCCACCACCGAGGCCACCAGCTCCGGCAGCGAGGTTCCCACCGCCAACACCGTCAGACCGATCACCAGCTCGCTGACGCCAAAGTGTCGGGCAATCGACGCCGCCCCCAACACCAGCACGTGGGCAGCCCCCACCAGCACCACCAACCCCAGCACCACCAGCCCGAGCTGCGGCCACACCTCCGCGGATCCCCTGCCCCGGGACAGGTCCGCCAGCGCAAACTCGGCCTGCACGGCCGGACTCTCGCGGCGTCCCTCGACGATTGACCAGACGATGTAGACCACCAGCAGGGCAAACATCACCGCTCCATCCAATCGGGTGAGCCCCCCATCCATTGCCAGCAGCCACAGTCCCAGCGAGGCCGCCACCACGATCGGCACATCGATGCGCACGATCCGACTCTGCACCAGCAGCGGCGCGGCCAGCGCGGCGAGCCCCAGGATCAGCAACACATTGGCGATATTGCTGCCCACCACATTCCCGACCGCCAGCGACGGCGATCCCAACCAGGCCGCCTGCACCGTCACCGCCAGCTCCGGCGCGCTGGTCCCGAAGGCGACCACGGTCAAGCCGATCACCAGCGGACTAATGCGCGCCGCCGCCGCCAGATTGGACGCCCCCCGCACCAACAACTCGCCACCGGCGAGCAGACCCACGAACCCGACCAGACACTCCAACCAGGCAACTAGCATAGGAGACAAGGCAGCACAGACCCCCGAGACAGACAAACCACACCAGCGCCCGGCGCCAGCCTACCCAGTCTACACGAGCCGACCCCCGCCACCGCCAGACCGCACCCGCCGCCGCCTGTCAGTCGGGTATCGATCAAGGGAAAGCGCAGCGAAACCCATCGCTCACCCCACTCGCCGCAGCACCCACAACGCGGCCAACACAAACAACAATGGCGGCAACAGCGCCGCCAGTGCAGCATTGAACTGATACAGCAGCGCCAGATAAGCAAAGGTCCGACTGACCAAATAAAAGGCAATGCCGATCACGATACCGAAGAACACCTTGGTGCCGGTACTGGTACTGCGCGCCGACCCCAGCAACACCGGAATCGCGATAAAAATCATCGCCAGCACCAGCAGCGGATGTACCGCCTTGCCCCAAAACGCCACCTGATAAGGGCCGGGGTCCTGCTCGGTCAGCCGCATATAATCGACATAGCGATACAGCCCCCAGATGGGCAACACCTGCGGCGGCACCACAATGACCCGCAACAACTGTGGACTCAACAGCGAATCCCAGGCCGCCTGCTCCATCTCTACCACCTCCATCCGATCCGCAAACAACAGGGTCTGGCGGATTTCCGTCAGCGTCCAGGTCTGATGACGAAAAAAGGCTCTCCGGGCATGGGTCACACTGCGCAGCCAGTTCCCCTCGACCTCGAAGATACGAATATCCTCGATCTCCGCTCCCGGGCTGATCCCCCCGATACTGATAAAGGCATTCCCATCCCGCGCCCAAAAGCCACTGCCGGTCATCTGCACGACATCCCCGGTCTGCGCTGCCGTGCGCAGGGCCATCGCCCGCTGCTCTGCCGGCGGCGCCACCACCTCCCCCACCACCACCGCCGTCAGCGCCAGTGCCAGCCCCCCCAGCAGCGCCCCCCGCACGATACGCGCAATCGACAGTCCCGCGGCCCGCATTGCGACCAACTCCGAGCGCGCCGCCAGCGCCCCCAGCCCGGTCAAGGCCCCGATCAACGTCGCAATCGGAAACACCTGATAGGCATAGCGTGGTAACGACAGTGTCACAAACAGCATGGCCGCACCCAAGCCATACTCCCCGGTACCAATCGCATCCATCTCATCGGCAAGAATAAACACCCCCAACAGCGGCAACAGCACCGCCAGCGTCAACAGCGTACCGCCAATGACGGCAGCCCCCAGATAGCGATCGAGAATCAACAACGGCATAGTCACTCAACCAGCAAACGCCTCATTTCCGCCCCGCGGCACTGACACCCGGTCGGCACCCGGTCGGCACCCGGTCGGCACCCGGTCGGCACCCGGTCGGCACCCGACCGGTAGGCCACCGCCAGCGCCGCGGCAGCGCCGGCCCCGACCCCACCCAGCCGCCCCGCGGTCGCCGGCACATCCTAACCCAGCCTGCCGCCCCGCGCCGACCCGTCTGATCGCCGGCCCCCATCGGCATCATCGCGATGCCCGCTAAGCGGACCCTCTCGCTATACCGCAATACTGGATGACGTCCCGCGAAGGCGCACAGGCGATAAAGGCGCGCACGCTAAACCAGACTGGCTTCAATGAGGCCCCGGCTATTCAGCCGGGGGGGGGGTCGCCCATTCCAAATTCTATATAACAATAATTTTGCTTCAATGAGGCCCCGGCTATTCAGCCGGGGGGGGACGTTCGCGGTGACGTTGGTGCCGGAGATAATCGGGCTTCAATGAGGCCCCGGCTATTCAGCCGGGGGGGGACAAGGCCCTACCTTCACCCACTCCTCCCACCCTCTCGCTTCAATGAGGCCCCGGCTATTCAGCCGGGGGGGGCCGCCAGGGTCAGCGTGCGGAAAGCGTGCATGTGCGGGCTTCAATGAGGCCCCGGCTATTCAGCCGGGGGGGGCGGCAATGCCTTCGACGACTACGCCGAACGCTACGAGGCTTCAATGAGGCCCCGGCTATTCAGCCGGGGGGGGCAGGGCGGAGAGGCACAGCAGCAGCAGCAGCAGCGCAAGCTTCAATGAGGCCCCGGCTATTCAGCCGGGGGGGGCTTGCGCAGGTGCTGCCGGCGATTCCGGGGTTGCTGGGGCTTCAATGAGGCCCCGGCTATTCAGCCGGGGGGGGCGGCCACCATGCCGGCCAGTGCGCGCCGAGCCCGCTCGCTTCAATGAGGCCCCGGCTATTCAGCCGGGGGGGGAGCGCCGATCAGCGACAGCTGCGCCCCGGTGCGCTGGCTTCAATGAGGCCCCGGCTATTCAGCCGGGGGGGGACACGAGCCTCGATAGCCTCAAAACGTTGGCTCGTGTGCTTCAATGAGGCCCCGGCTATTCAGCCGGGGGGGGGGGATCGCGCAGCCC
>REDK01000079.1 GCA_007693535.1 Chromatiaceae bacterium | reverse complement strand
GCGCCGACGCCTACCGGGGGCCGCTCGGCCTCGCTCCGCTCTCCTTGCCTCGCGGTCGGCTGTGACGATGGCGCGGTGCGGGTGATCTCGGCCTCTTTGAGCTGACCTGCGGGGGAATCGGCGAGCAAGTAGTAGGGATAGCGGGCGCCCATGATGCGGGCGCGGGCTAGCGCCAGCGCGACGCGGGAGGTGTCGATGGTGATCCAGCGTCGGCCCCATTGTTCGGCGACGTAGGCGGTGGTGCCCGAGCCGCAAGTTGGGTCGAGGACGAGGTCGCCGGGGTCGGTGGCCATCAAAATGCAGCGTTCGACGATCTTTGGGGTTGTCTCGACGACGTAACGTTTGTCGGCAGCACCACCAATGTCAGTCCAAACGTTTGAGATGGCGTAGGCCCCAAAGTCATCAATTCTCCGGAGATAGCGAAGAGCGTTCTTCTGGGGAAGAAGCCGCTGTGCATATCCTAAGCGAAGCATTCCTGACTCACTCGTCTTCCACCTCGTCTGCATTGTCGGAGTGAACGTCCGGCCCTCACATTCCACCTTAAACCAGGATGCGGCTCCCTCTCCCTTTTCGCGGCCCATGCTTGCGGACTGGAGTTGGTCCGCAGTGAACAGTGTTGCACCGTCCGAGAGTTGACCTGCCTTTTCCTCCGATGTCGCTGCTCTTCGGCTCCCGTCAGCGAAGACAACCGAACTGTAGTGAGCAGCTCCATCACCGCCGGCAGCCTTTTCTCGGTAAACTTGTCTGTATTTGCAGACCTCCTTCTTCTTACCGAACCACACAACATAGTCCGCCACACCTGAGAGGTAGTCGTTTGTTGCCGAGGTTGTCTTTGTAAACGAGATCAGAGCGATGCAGTTATTCTCCCCAAACACCTCATCCATCAAAGCCCGAACCCGATGCACGTTCTCATCCCCGATCTGAACAAACACCGACCCCGAATCGGTCAGCAGATCCCGCGCAACCGTCAGCCGATCCCGCAAATAAGTCAGATATGAATGAATGCCATCCCGCCAGGTATCCCGAAACGCCTTCACCTGCTCTGGCTCGCGGGTGATGTGCGCGACATTGCCGTCCTTCACATCACGGCTGGTGGTGCTCCATTGAAAGTTGCTGTTGAATTTGATGCCGTAGGGCGGGTCGATGTAGATGCACTGGACCTTGCCGCGTAGACCCTCGCGCTCGGCGAGGCTGGCCATGACCTGAAGCGAGTCGCCCAGGATCATGCGGTTCGACCAGTTCTGGTCGTGCCGATAGAAGTCGGTCTTGTCCGCGTCCTTGGGGATGCCGTTGAAGTCGGCGAAAAGGTCAAGCTGGTGGCCAGTGTCCAGTGGTCTGTGGCCAGCGGATCGGCCCTCTTCACTGGCCACAGACCACTGACCACCAGCCACCCTCCTCAGATCATCGATCAACGCCTTGGGGTGGACCTTCTCTTGGATATAGAGCGGCGGCGCATGGACGACGAGGTCGCTCCAATCCTGTTGATCTTTGCCACGCCAGATGAGCTGAGGGTCGAGGTCGCGGTTGCGCTGCGCCTTCTCGTCGGCGAGCGCATCGGGCTGGTCGGCGGGACCGCGCGCATAGGTCACCCGGACCGGGGCCTGCTCGTCCTTGAGCATGATCGACTGGTATTCGGCCGTCGGGATGTTCTTGCGGGTGGCCTCGTCGTGAGTGAGGGTCTCGACGTTCAACGATGAGGTCTTGGGTTTGCGGGCCATCTTGGGTCCTTAGATGAACGGATTTTCAACGATCAATGTCTCGATGCGTTGCCCATGCTGCAGATCCTCGGTCAGCAGCCGAGTACAGCTGGCTTCGAGGGCAGCAGCAACGATGAGCGAGTCGTAGAAGTGGAATCCATACCGGGCGCGGATACCGAGCGCGCGAATATAAAGCGAGTGGCTTGGAATCACGGCCCAGAGTGGTATCAGGACGGTGTTGCAGTAGGCTTCCGCTCCTGCGTGATCCAGGGGGATGGCTGCTTTATGGACGGCGGCATTCAGAAATTCCTGAACGACCTGCCAACTGATACAGCTCCCTCCCGTTCGCAAGGCGTCACGAACGATGCCGGTCGCGATCGCATGCTTCCGAACGCCTCCATCGTCGACATGATAGAGCAGGACGTTTGTGTCGAGAAAGCGTTCAACGCTCATTCAATTGCTCGCGCGTCAGCTTTCCTCCAATACGAACCTTTCCACTCAACTCTTGTGTTAAGGCATCGAACGCACGCACAGCCTCCTGCCGCTCGGCGTAATCCGTGACCCAACGGCGCAACAGATCATCGAGTGTCGTGTGCTCCGACGCGGCACGTTGTGTCGCAGCTTCGATCAACTCTTCTTCGATGTTGAAGGTAATGCTCTTAGTCATGTTATTGCGCCTCCGAGTGATTATCTGCAATGGGCCTTGCTCGTACGACGATATTCATCGGCCGCGCCGCCTTGACGTCGACGCACCTCGGCATTGATCTCGTCCCAATCCATCAGATGCATGCCATCCGCAATGGCGTCATCACGCAGGCTCAACAGATGCTGCCACTGGGCTGCGCGCGCGGGATCCTCACCCGCGATGGGCACATCGCCGAATGCAGCGCCGGAACGCGGCTCGCTGCCCCCTAAACGCGCGAGACGGCGGGCGCTCTCACGGGCAATCAATGTCCTCAAGCCTTCCTGGATGAGATCCTTCCGTCGGGTCAAACCGGTCAGCCGTTGTGCTTCCTCGATCAGATTGTCATCAAGGGTCACGATTGTACGCATATCGATGTGGTCTCCCCTGTCATGTCCGGGCCGCTGGAGCGGCCAAGACTGCATTCCCACGCGGAGCGTGGGAACGAGAACTCACTATCCACTATCCACTATCCCCCAACGACCGCCGCGATCATCGTATTGAACGCGCTCTCGACCTTGGCCTTGAAGTCGGCCTCGATCTGGTAGACATCGGCGAATTCGGCGAAGGCCCAGCGGCCGTGCGTGCCGAGATTGTTCACGCCGGGCACCCAGTAGACCTCCATGGTGGTCTTCTTCTCCTTGGCATCCTCGCCGCGATAGCCCTTGATCTCGACCGTGAGGTTCAGCAGATCCTCCTCGCCGTGGCCGTCGTCGAGCTGCACGATGAAGTCGGGTCGGTAGCGGCGCATCTCGGAGCCGTACCGGTAGGGGACCTCGAAGCCCAGGTTGTGGTTTTTGACATAGGCCCTGACCCGCGGATGGGCCTCGGCGACACGGCAGAATTCGGCCTCCCAGTCGCTGTCGAGGATCACCCAGTTGAGGTGACAGCGGCGCGCGTCGGTCTCCCAACGCTCGGTCTTGGAGGTGTTGAAGTTGACATGCGTGGTGGAGCCGACCGGGTTGTAGGGGTCGAGCAGCGCCATGATGGGCCGCTCGCCGATCTGGGCGCGGGTGATGCCGGCGGTGATGCGCTCACAGGCCATGTCCGCCAGTGTCTTGTATTTGAGCTGGGCCGGATAGGTGCCGCCCTTGCATTGCAGGCAGGCATCGAGCCATTGGCGCGCGATGCGCTTGAGCTGGCCGAACAGATGGAGCTGCGGCTCGCCGTTGGCGTCGCGGAAGCGACTCAGCAAGAGACGCGAGGTCAGCTCGTAGAGGACCTGGGATTGGCGCACGTCGCCCGTATGCACCAGGTTGAGGTCCACGGTCGCGCCGATGATGCCGGAATTGCGGGTCTCGGCGGCGCCGACCAGCTCGGGGGAGATGACCAGGATGGAGTCGGCGTCGAACTCAGCGGTCAGGCGATCCTGCGGCAACTCGGTGCGATAGCCGGCGACACGGGGGAAGCGGATCTCCAGGGCGTCGCGCTCGGGCCGTATCGCCTTGACCTGGATGGTCTCGCGCGGCGGCTGCGGCGGGGCGACCGTGGGGGTGGCGTTGAAGTCGAAGGGGATGCCGAGCACGTCGGCATACTCGACGTTGAAGAGCCCCTCTTCGTTGAGATCGTAGGACTGGCGGCGCAGCGCCCGGCCGATGACCTGCTCGCACAGAAGCTGGGTGCCGAAGGCGCGGACGCCGAGGACGTGGGTGACGGTGTTGGCATCCCAGCCCTCGGTGAGCATGGAGACGGAGACGACGCAGCGGATGTCGGCCCCGAGTCGGCCGGGCTTGCCGACGGTGTTCATGACCTCGCGCAAGAGGTCCTGGTCGGTCAGGTTCTCGGCCTGACGGGCGTCATTGGTACGCTCGATGATCTCGCGGCGGAAGCGCTCGATCTCGTCCGAGGCCATAGCGCGGAAGTTGGCATCCAGCGCCTCGCCGGATTCCAGTTGCTCGCTGTCGATCAAAATGGTGCGGGGGCGCGGCAGCGGGTTGCCGTGCTCGTCGTGATTGCGGAACAGGGGCAAGCGACCGGGCTCCGGCTTGGTGCTGCCGTCTTGTTGCTCGCGCTGAAATCCGGAGATGTAGTCATAGACCAGCTTGGACGTGGCGGTGTTGTTGCAGACCACGATGAAGCAGGGCGGGACCGTAACCCCGGCCGCCGTCCAGAGGGCATGGGTCTTTTCGTAGTGGCCGTAGAGCGCTTCCAAGGCGGTCTGCAACTGCGGCGGAAGGTCGAGCGGATTCAGCGAAGCCGCCTTGCCGCGTCCCTTCTTGGGCATCTTGGCGCGGATGTGCTCCCAGAGGTTGCGGAACATGGGCATCTCGCCGCCGGGGATGTTGTCCGCAATCGGCACGCGCGGGAGCTTGACGATGCCGCACTCGATGGCATCCATCAGCGAGAAGTCGCTCATGGTCCAGGGGAAGAGCGTGCCTTCCGCATAGCCCGAGCCGCGCAGGAAGAAGGGGGTGGCGGAGAGGTCGAGGACACGCGCCAGCCCGACTGTCCGATTGACCGCCTCCAGTCCGGAGATCCAGAGCCGGGCGGCCTCGTTGTTCTTCTCGGCCTCCTTCTTGTCGTCGCCCTTCAGCACGCCTTCGGGGGCGTCCCCCGTGGACGCATTCGGTTTCTCGCGGTAGCAGTGATGGGCCTCGTCGTTGATGGCGAGAATGTTCTTCAGGCCCATCAGGTCCGGCATGACGCGCTGGAGCATCTGGCCTTCGGTCTCCAGCGTGTTCAGGGCCTCGCCACCACGGCCCTGGAGCAACAGCCGTCCGCCCTTCGACAGCTCGACACGCTCGCGCCGCTTGAAGGCGTGGTAGTTGGTGATGACGATCTTGGCGCGGTTGACCTCGTGGAGCAGGTCCGTGGGCACCAGCTCGCGACTGGCGTAGTAGCTGTCCGGGTCGTTGGGTTGCAGGACGCGCAGGCGGTCCTTGATGGTCAGACCGGGCGCGACGATGAGAAAGCCACGGCTGAAGCGCTTGCTGCTGGGCCGCCGCACGGCGTTGATGGTCTGCCAGGCAATCAACATGGCCATGACCGTGGTCTTGCCGGCGCCGGTCGCGAGCTTGAGGGCGAGGCGCATCAACTCGGGGTTGGCGTCGTGGTTGGCGTCGCTCAAGTGGGTCAGGAAGCGTTCGCCGGTCTTGCCGATCTGGGGCGCGACCTCGGTCAGCCAGATGGCCGTTTCGACGGCTTCGATCTGGCAGAAGAAGGGACGCAAACTGCTGAAGGGATGATGGCGCCAGTGCTGCAGCAGGCGCGCGGTCTCCGGGGTGACGCGCCAGTGATTGGGATCGGGATCCAGCCGCCAGCGGTCGACCTCTTGGCGGACCGCGTTGATGACGGCGGTGTGATCGTAGCGCTGATCCTCGGTACTGAGCCCCTTGCCTTCGTCGAAGGCGAGCGTGTCCTGCTTGGGTGCACCCTTCTGCTTCTTCGGCTTGGGGATGGGCGTGATGAACTCGGCGCGACGCCGGGCTTCGAGGATCCGGTGTGTCGGCTGACCGGTCTCGTCCAGCTCCCAGTGGCGCGCTGGATAGGCGTAGGGCGAGTTGAGAATCGGTCGGTCGAAGAACGGGTGCCCCATGTATGTCTCCTGACGAGGGGTACGCAAGCCGAGCAACGCTCCGCGCGCCGACATCGAAGTGCCGAACGCGCCAGGCACGTCGCATGGGAGGACAGCGTGTTTCTTTTACAGGATGCCAGACGCCCGGACAAGACTTGGCCGGTCACAGGGCAGCGACACACCGAGGCCCGAACCGCCGACGTTCTTCACCCCGAACCTGCGCGTCGATCTTGGTCGCCTGCCGGCCACCGTCAGGATGGACCCGCGACGCCGGGATCCCCACCAGTAGGTTCGGCTTACCGAGGCACGGTTCGTCTAAGCGGGAAGAGTGTCCTCATGAAGAGTGTACTCATGGATCGCGGCGCAGGAACAACGTCCGACGACGATACGCAGGCCGCATGCAACTGCAGCGCCCCACGCCAACCGGACTCGACCGCATGAACCCTGCGGAGAAGGACGCCTTGATCCTTCAGTTGTTCGATCCGTTGGAGAAGCGACAGCGGCGGGTCGAAGAGCTTGAAGGCCAATCCAGCCGAGTAAAAGAACGGCGCCAACCGCGGGACAGCCTACCGGCAAAGATTCACGTCACTGAATTTCGTCAGTACGAAGTGGAGTGTGCCTGTGGTCAGTGCCATCGCCGGGAATTTCCCGCCGGGATCAGTCCTAACGTCAGCGACGGCCCCCGGATCAAAGCCGACGCTGTCTGTCTGATCGAAGGGCAGTTGGTTGGGCTCCAACGCACCGCCGAGATCCTGGGTAATCGATATGGCGTCAGCCCCTCGGCTAGCACCTTACCGAGCTGGATGCTCCAGGCGAGTGTGTGTCTGAACGCCAGCTAAGAGGCCGCCGGCGAACGCCCGGTGAACCGACTACGTTTTCGTAACGGAGTTCCTCCCCCTAGATGCGGTCGGCAGTTGTCGCAGACGGGCGCATCCAATCGCAATCAGGTTGGCGGGCAGGTCGGAGGGTAGAAAAAATAACAGCTTCTAAGCACTTATTTTGTATGGCGGAGAGGGAGGGATTCGAACCCTCGATGGGCTATTAACCCATACACACTTTCCAGGCGTGCTCCTTAAGCCACTCGGACACCTCTCCGGGAGGCCGGTCGGGGAGTACCGGCGGACCAGCGGCTGTCCTAAGCCGTGGTAGCCGTTAAGAATAGCGCAGCCCGGCCTGAGCTGCAAATCGGCATCGCCACCTGAATATCTACCAGGCTCCCACGACGCGGTCGCTGCCCATGCCTCGCCCGCCCGTGCGCGTGCACTGCCGCCACCGGCCGCTCGGTGCCGACCACTGGACGGATGGCGGCGACGCCGGCATCCTGGCTGTCGATGTCTGTCTTCGCCATGCCGTTTCCGATGCCATCCCCCCCTCTTGCACCATCCAGCCTGGCTGCCGCCGCCGACCCCCTGCGCCTCTACGAACTCGCGGTGCAATGTCCCGCGGCGGAGGTGGATTTTCTGGATCGCCGCTTCCGACTGCTGCGCGGTCGCCGCGCCCACTCCCTGCGCGAGGATTTCTGTGGTACCGCTGCGGTGTGCTGTGAATGGGTGCGACGGCGTCCCGGCAATCGTGCGCTAGGACTCGACATCGATCCCGCGGTGCTGGCCTGGGGGGAACGCCATAACGTCGCGGCATTGCCCGCTGCCCAGGCGCGGCGGGTGTTCCTGCAGTGTGCCGATGTGCTGGCTGCGCAGCCAGCGCCAGTCGACATCGTGGCGGCGATGAATTTCAGCTATTGGCTACTCAAGGAGCGCGCTGCGCTGTTGCGCTATTTTCAGCGTGTGCACGCCCAGTTGTGTCCGGACGGGGTGTTCTTTCTCGACGCCTATGGCGGCTATGACGCCTTTCGGCGGTTGCGCGAGCGCCGCACAGTGGCCGATGACGGCGCCGGCTTTACCTATATCTGGGAGCAGGCCGCCTATGATCCCATCACTGCCGCTCTGCGCTGCCATATCCATTTCGCGTTCCCCGACGGCTCGCGTCTTGAGCAGGCCTTTACCTACAACTGGCGGCTGTGGACTCTGGCCGAGGTGCGCGAGCTGCTACATGAGGCGGGCTTCGTCCGGGTGCACTGCTATTGGCAGGGCTGGGATGCCAACGGCGAGCCGGACGGTCGCTTCGAGCCGGTACAGCAGGCAGAGCCGGATGCCGGTTGGGTCTGTTATCTCAGTGCCGAAAAGTGAGTGAAGCCGACGCCACGGCGCCGGGTTCCATCATCCTCAATCGCTTCGCGGCGATTAAGCATGGCAGGGCTCCTGCCGGGCGGGAAATGCTGCATTCTGCAGCGTTTCCTAAGTCGCCATCGCCTCGCGGCCGATGATATAGATGCGCGCCGAGAGTTCCAGCAGGCGGGTCCAGTGCAGCGCCTGGCGCAGGGTCGTGCCGCGGGCATAGACGCCCTGGCCGGCAATGATGCACACCGGATGTTCGGCGAGTGCCTGGGCTACCTGCCGAGGGCCGCGCTCAAGCAGTTGCTGCGGCGCGATATTGAGCACCGGGACGCTGTGCAACTGGCGCTGAGCGTCGAGGTCCGCCGGCTTGAAGTCGCGGCCGCTGAAGCCGACCGCTACCGCGTAGGGGCCATGGGTGCGCAGCATGACCGCAGCCTTGGGGTTGCGGGTATAGACCGCCTGATGGATGACGGCGTCGTAGGCGGCTCGCTCGGGGATCGGGCCATCGAGGCGGCAGGTAATCAGGTCGTCGGCGCAGAGGCGGTCGGTGGCGATGCGCTGGGCGGCGTCGGGGACGATCCAGAAGCGCTCGCCCTGGCGGACGGAGGCGCTGCCGAGGGTCGCATCCGGATTACCGCTGCGGTAGAGGTCGCAGGCATAGTGCAGCAGGGCGGTGCGCAGATCCTCGGTGGCGGTGCCGGCCGGAGTGGTCGCGGCGGGCCAAAGGGCAGGCACCGCCGCTACGGGTGCAGCCCCGGCGCGGTGAGTGACGATGAAATCGGCGATGGCGCCGAGGTCATCCAGCGCCAGCACCGGCGGGTGGGGCGCAGCGGGCAAGGGACTGTCGGTGACCACGGCGATGATGCTGTCATCGTTGGGAAAGAGCAGCGGCTTGCCGGTCGCGGCGCGATGCACCTCCAGCTTCGGATAGCGGGCGCCATGGAAGCCCTCGATCATGACCAGGTCAAGGGCCGCGGCGTCGTAACGGGCGAGCAGGGCGGTCAGGTCGGCATCGGCATCGCGGTGCGCGCCTTGGCTGGGCGTTGCTGGTGTGCTGATCGGACCGCGACTGATCAGGCCCCAGGCATCGGCAGAGGCAATCATGGTCTGCACCGCTCCGGCGTTGCTCACCACATGGCTGTCCTTCCCAGGGCGGTCGAGTTCGAAGCGATGATGGGTGTGCTTGAGATAGCCAACGCGCAGTCCCCGCTCGCGCAGTACCGGCACTAGGCGGGCGATGAGGGTCGTTTTGCCGGTGCCGCTGGGGGCAACGAAGCCGATGACCGGCGGCGGATCAGCAGGGGCAGGACTGGAGTCGGGCGGGAGCGGAGCGGGCATGGGTTCCTCCAGGGAGGGCGTCCAGGGGAGGGCGTCCAGGAAGAGCCTTCGGAGGGCCTTCCGGACAGGCGAAATGGCGACGCGCCGGCGCGGGCGCGGCGCGGGCGGGTGCCCGCGGCGGTTTGGACATTCTAGCCAAGACAGCGCAGAATCCTGCGCCACCATGACGGCCGACGGCAGGCCGACACCGGCGTCCCTCGGTTTGGCGGCGCTTCCCGGTGTCCGCGGCCGCCAGCCGCCCCTTGCGGCCGAGACGGCCGCTGCACCCATTTCACCTGACTCCGTCGGATTTACCATGGCGCAGTACATCTACACCATGAATCGCGTCGGCAAGGTCGTGCCGCCAAAACGCATGATCTTGCGCGACATCTCCCTATCCTTTTTCCCCGGGGCCAAGATCGGGGTGCTCGGCCTGAACGGCGCCGGTAAGTCTACCCTGCTGCGGATCATGGCCGGGCTGGATACCGAGATCGAGGGCGAGGCGCGCCCCCAGTCTGGAATCAAGGTCGGCTTCCTGTCACAGGAGCCGCAGTTGGACCCAGCCAAAGATGTCCGCGGCAATGTCGAGGAGGCGGTGGCACCGATCCAGCAGGCCTTGGAGCGGCTCGATGCAGTGTATGCCGCCTATGCCGAGCCGGACGCCGATTTCGACGCCCTGGCCAAGGAACAGGCCGAACTGGAAGACCTGATCCAGGCCACTGACGGGCACAATCTCGAGCGTACGCTGGAGGTGGCTGCCGATGCACTGCGCCTGCCGCCCTGGGAGGCCGCCGTGGCCACCCTGTCTGGCGGCGAGCGCCGCCGAGTCGCATTGTGCCAGCTGCTGCTGTCCAAACCCGACATGCTGCTGCTCGACGAGCCCACCAATCATCTCGACGCCGAGTCCGTAGCCTGGCTGGAGCAGTTTCTGAAGAACTATACCGGCACCGTGGTGGCAGTGACCCATGACCGCTACTTCCTCGATAACGTTGCCGGCTGGATCCTAGAGCTGGATCGTGGCCACGGCATCCCCTGGCAGGGCAATTACTCGTCCTGGCTGGAACAGAAGGAACAGCGCCTAGAGCAGGAGGAGAAGCAGGAACAGGCACGGATCAAGGCGATGAAGCACGAACTGGAATGGGTGCGTGCCAACCCCAAGGGCCGGCATGCCAAGAGCAAGGCGCGTCTGGCGCGGTTCGAGGAATTGCAGTCGCAGGAGTTCCAGTCCCGCAACGAGACCAATGAGATCTATATCCCTCCCGGGCCGCGCCTGGGCGACCTGGTGATCGAGGCCCAGGGCCTGCGCAAGGCCTATGGCGAGCGGCTGCTCTATGATGACCTGTCGTTCAACCTCCCCAGGGGCGGCATCGTTGGCGTCATCGGACCCAATGGCGCCGGCAAAACCACGCTGTTTCGGATCATCACCGGTCAGGAGCAACCCGATGCTGGCACCCTGCGCATCGGCGAGACGGTAGAGATCGCCTACGTCGACCAGTCCCGCGATGCGCTCGACGACAGCAAGACCGTCTGGGAGGAGATCGCCGATAGCCAGGACACCATCGTCGTCGGCCGCTTCGAGATGCCCTCGCGGGCCTATGTGAGCCGGTTCAACTTCCGCGGTACCGATCAGCAGAAACGCATCGGCGATCTCTCCGGTGGCGAGCGCAACCGGGTCCATCTGGCCAAGCTACTGCGCCGCGGCAGTAATCTGCTGCTGCTCGACGAGCCCACCAACGATCTCGACGTGGAGACCCTGCGCGCGCTGGAGGAGGCGATCCTGAACTTCCCCGGCTGCGTGGTGGTGATCAGCCACGATCGCTGGTTCCTGGACCGGATCGCCACGCACATCCTCGCCTTCGAGGGTGATTCCCAGGTCAACTGGTTCGAGGGCAACTACGCCGACTACGAAGCCGACCGCCATCGCCGCCTGGGCGATGCGGCCGACCAGCCGCACCGGATCCGCTATCGGCCGCTGGCCGCCTGAGCCTAGCAATGGCAGTTCACTGCTTCGTGCATGATCAGTGGTTGGGTGGTCGGGGCTTCTACGCTTGCCGAGCAATCACCTAGTGGGTGCGGGTCGCTGCGACCGAGCAATCACATCCACGGCGCACGCGCTCCCCGGTGCGCGGCGGCGTGTCCACTGGTTCGCATAGGCCGACGATTCCGCCTCGTTGTGCCTTGCCGGACAGCACGCGGGATGCAGTCGGTGGCGTTGCGAAAACCCGAAATCAATCGCCTCGCGGGATCGGAGTCTGGACTCCGTGGTCGGCCAACCATTGGACATCGAGCGCCCAGCGCACCTCTGCCACATCCGGTTGGGCGAGCACCAGTTCGAGCGCGCGCTGCTGATGTTCGATCAGGGCCTGTTGAGCGGCGACCACACGCGGATCATCCTGATCCAAGGCGGCAAGTTCGGGATGGATGATGCCGATGAAGCGGATTACGGGGATCTGGAACGCGCGCGGCGAGGACAGCGTGGCCGCGCCGTCGTCGAGATCGCGCACACGAAACTGGTACGGGTAGGATGCGAGCTGTTGGTCGGCGGCGAGTAGCCGGTTCAATTCCCAGACCCGCGGTTGCCAGGCCGACTTGATCCAGAGTCCGAGCAGTAGCAGGATGACGAGTCCCAAGACGATACTGTAATTGCGGGTAAAGCGGTCGATGGCCATGTGGTGATCCCGGCTGGATGATGCTGAACGAAAACCCGCCTCAGCATGGCCCGAAACCGGGCTCAATCACCATGAAAATAGTCAAGTATAGCGATAGGCTCCCGGGCCGCTGACCGGCCCTGGATGCCGGGTCGGGATCATGGTCGGCGTGGGTGGTCCTGGATGCCCGGCGATCAGCACCCGGGCCTGAGGCTCTCGGGAGGAGGCCGGTGGAGTCGAGTTGGCAGCGGCCAGCCGCCAATGGGCGGCCAGCCGGAGCGAGGGGTGCGGCGCCGGCTGGGACGCCGGCTCAGCCCTTGAGCTTGTCGCGCATCTGGCCGAAGGCATCCACCCAGGCGTCCCAGGTCTTGTCGATGCTATGCACCACCTCCTTCCAGGCATCACCCGCAGCCTCCTGCATCTGCGCATGGCGCTTGGCAGCGTCATCGCGCATCTCCCGCAGATATTCCAGTTGCTTGCGATACTCGGCGGCGGCGTCCGCCTGAGCGGCCTCGGCCTTGGCCTCCAGTTGCTTGAGATCCTGATTCCATTGGTCGATGTGGTTCTTGACCTTCTGCAGATACTCGTCGCGATTGATCATCGGATGCCTCCGTTGTCGTCTCGTAGATGCTGCCCGAGGAGCGGCGGGCGGTTGTATCGGCGGGGATCTCCGCGGGTGGGCTCAGCGATTCGGGGGTTTAGCTGGGAGCGTCACCACTGGCTGGGAACTCTCTGACCTCGGCTCGATCGAGGCGCCGCGGCAGGCTGGCCCGGGACCGGGCCAGCCCGATGGCGGCAGAGCGCTTATTTGTCGTCCTTGGCGATCTTGGAGCGCGCCTGGGTGAAGGCGTCGATCCAGGCATCCCAAGCCCGGTCGGTCGCCTTCATGATCTCGTGCCAGGCATCGGTGGTGGCATCCTGGATCTCGGCGTAACGCTTAGTCGCGTCGTCGCGCATCGAGCGCAGGCTGTCGAGTTGCTTGTGATACTCCTCGGCAGCCTGTGCCTGGGCCTCTTCGGCCTTGCCCTCGAGCACCTTGATGTCAGCGTTCCACTGATCGAGCTGCGACTTCAGCTTCTGTAGGTATTCTTCTCGGGTCGTCATCGGATTCCTCCGGTTCGGGTTTGGTGGTGTGCCGCGTGAGGACCGCTGCTGGCGCTGTCCGCGTCGGCGGCAACATTGTAGGCTAAATAACCGCCGGCCGGACGTTGGATGCAACATAGGGGCCGGTACTGCGCCGCGCCAGGCGTCGCGTGGGAGTTCCCACCCGCCGCGCGGTCTTGGCGTGTCGGCTCGGGGCCGGCGCTGATCCTGGAGGGTATCCGGTTGAAACGAGAGACTATCAACAAGGTCGTGCTGTTGCTGGTCGTTGCCACGATCTCGTTACTGTTCCTGGCGATGATTCAGCCGTTCCTGCTGGCGATCTTCATGGCCGCCCTGTTCGCGGCCATGACCCGCCCGCTGTATCGGCGCCTGCTGGGTTGGTTCCGCGGCAACCGCTACCTGGCGGCCGGCACTAACCTGCTGCTGTTGATGGTGCTGGTGCTGATCCCGCTGATCCTGCTGGGTGCCATCTTCCTCGGGCAGGCGGTCAGCATTGGGCAGGCCCTGACCCCACTGGTGCGGGACCTGCAGCAGCCCGGCAGCTTCGCCGATCTGTTGCACCAGGTGCCGTACTACGAGTACCTGCTCCCCTACGAAAACCACATCACCCGGCTGCTGGCGGATGCCGCCGATACCACTGGACGCATGCTGGTGGGCGGCATCTCCACCGTCGCCCTGGGTACGGTGCACTTTTTGTTCATGAGCCTGGTGTTCCTGTACACCCTGTTCTTCCTGCAGATCGATGGGCCCAAGGTCATCGATCGTATCCTCTACTACCTGCCCTTGACCGACAGCGACGAGCGTCAGATGCTCGAACGCTTCACCTCGGTGACCCGTGCCATGGTCAAGGGTACCCTGCTGATCGGCCTCTTGCAGGGCGGCTTGGCCGGGCTGGCGTTCGCGGTGGCGGGGGTCGGCAACGCGGTGTTCTGGGGCACCGTGATGGTGGTGCTCTCGATCGTGCCTGGCATCGGCTCGGCAGTGGTCTGGGTGCCGGCCGCGATCGGGCTGATGCTCGGCGGTCAGGTGGCGGCCGGGATCGGGCTCGCGGTCTTCTGCGGGCTGGTGGTGGGCAGCATCGATAACGTCCTGCGGCCGATCCTGGTGGGCAAGGATGCCAACATGCACGAGTTGATGATCTTCTTCGGCACCCTGGGCGGGCTGATCATGTTCGGGATGTCGGGCCTGCTGATCGGCCCGGTGGTGGCGGCCCTATTCATCACGATGTGGGAGATCTACGGCGACGCCTTCAAGGACATGCTGCCGCCGGTGGGCCTGCATCCAGAACTGTTTCCGGAACTGCACGGGGGAGCGCAAGCGCAGGATCGGCCCGACGCGGCCCCAGCGCCACCGGGGGCGACGCCGACGGCCGCCAGTCCAACTGGAGCGCCCCACGCAGAGGCCGGTTCACTGCTGACTGAGACCCATCCGGATCGTCCCCGGGAGGATGCTTGAGCACGGGCGGCGGCTGTATCGCATCGACGCCGTCCGCAACAGCGGTGTGAGCGGGTAGGAACGCCGCTACGCCATGCGTCGCGCAACACTGCCGGCGCCGACCGTACTGGTTCGGCAGTACACTTGATCCTAAGTTGTCATTTTCGCGACCGCCGTCCGCGGTCGCAGGCGCCGGCTCCCGGCGCGCTTCGGAGACTGCCATGACCGACACCAACGCAGCCGTGCCGCCGCGGGTTCCGTTCCAGGTTCCAGCCCATCCCGAATGGCCCGACCTCGACCCGGTTGCCAAAGCCGATCTCAGCGCGCGCATCACCCGCCTGTTGCGCGAACAGAATGCGGTGCTGGTGGCTCACTACTACGTCGATGGCGACCTGCAGGCCCTGGCGGAGGCCACCGGCGGCTATGTCGCCGACTCACTGGAGATGGCCCGCTTCGGCACCGAGACCAACGCCAGCACCCTGGTGGTCTGCGGTGTGCGTTTTATGGGCGAGACGGCCAAGATCCTCAACCCGGAGAAGCGCGTGTTGATGCCCGACCTGGGCGCGACCTGTTCGCTGGACGAGGGCTGCCCGGCGGAAGTCTTCAGCGCCTTCTGCGATGCCCATCCCGAGCGCACCGTGGTGGTCTACGCCAACACCAGCGCAGCAGTCAAGGCGCGCGCCGATTGGGTGGTGACCTCAAGCATTGCCCTCCCCATCGTGCGCCACCTGCACGCTCAGGGCGAGCCGGTACTGTGGGCGCCGGACAAACACCTGGGTCGCTATGTGCAACGTCAGACCGGAGCCGATATCCTGCTCTGGGATGGCGCCTGTGTCGTGCACGAAGAGTTCAAGGGTTTTGCGCTGGAACGGTTGCGGCGACTGCATCCGGATGCCGCGGTGCTGGTGCATCCTGAATCCCCCGAAGAGGTCGTGGCCCAGGCAGACCTGGTCGGCTCGACGACCCAGCTCATTCAGGCGGTGCAGCAGCTCCCCAACCGGGAATTCATCGTCGCCACCGACGAGGGGATCTTCTGGAAGATGCATCAGCTTGCCCCGGACAAGCACCTGATCGCCGCGCCGACCGCTGGGGAAGGAGCGACCTGCGAGTCCTGCGCCCATTGCCCCTGGATGGCAATGAACGCCCTGCAGAACCTGGAGCAGGTGCTAATGCACGGTGATCAGGAAATTCAGATCGAGGAGTCGGTTCGGGTCCGCGCGGTGCAACCGATCCAGCGGATGCTCGACTTCGCCCGCGCGCACGGCATTGGTGGCCGCCGGGCGCAGGACTGAGGCCTGCCGGTCGGATCAGCGCGGCCAATGGACAGCAAGCACCTTGATCGCCCGTCGGGCGTCAGACCGGATCGCCGGCCGGCACGGTACTTGGGCACCGACCCGACCAACAGCAACGCGCCGCTGCTACGGACAACGCGCACCCAGTCGCTGCGACAGTGGCTGCGCTGGCAATTGGCACCATTTCCGGGAGCGCCCCTGACCCCGCTGAGCCGGCTGCTGGCGCTGTTGATCCTGCTCAGCGTGGCCATCGGGATCATCGCCACCGAGCCAGTGGTGCATGCCCGCTGGGGCGAGGAACTGCTGCTGGCCGAGACCCTGCTGGGGGTGGTGTTCCTGCTGGAATTGATGCTGCGCGTCTGGTCTGCCGGCTGCGATCCCCAATACCGGGGCTTCAGCGGCCTCTGGCGCTATCTGCGCCGGCCTCTGGTGCTGGTGGATATCCTGGTAGTCCTGACCCTGCTGGCACCGGTCCTGGCCGGGGAGTTCGTGGTGTTGCGCCTACTGCGGCTGCTACGCCTCATCGCCTTGGCCCGATTCGGCCGCTACTCCACCGCGCTACGCACCCTGCTGAGGGCGCTGGCGCGGCGCCGCTACGAACTCTCGCTGAGCGTGGTGCTGGCGAGCCTGATCCTGCTGGTAGCGGCCACCGGGATGTACCTGCTGGAGGCGGCCCATCAGCCCGAGGCCTTCGGCAGCATCCCGCGCGCCCTGTGGTGGTCGGTGGCGACCTTGACGACGGTCGGCTACGGCGATGTCTATCCGGTCACCGCCCTCGGTCGGCTATTTGCCGGCATCACTGCCATCGCTGGCATCGGCCTGATCGCCTTACCGGCCGGCATCCTGGCTTCGGCCTTTTCCGAGATGAGCAGTACGCGCGACTAGACCGAACCAGGATGGTCGGACCGGGGTGGCGATGCTTGGAGCGCGCAAAGCCCGGTGGCATTTCCGCAGTGAACCGATCTGCTGCTGGCCGACACCGTGACCCTGCCGCGTTGTTATTGGGCACCGTGAAATCGACTGCATGCTCAACCGGCTCCTGGGCCTCGAGCGCCTCGCCGCCCCGCAACTCCCCTGTTCTGGGGATGTTGCCAGCATCCTAGATCGATAGCCTATCCCTCACGTGGTCGCCGGCCGCACCCTGATTTTCCCGCGCTGCTGCGGTGGCAACGGCGACGACGGCCAACCGGGGGGATCGCAATGTAGTCCCGCTCCCCAACGGCAGATCAACCCGAACAGCGTCCGACTGGACGCGTGGAGGCGGACATGCCCGAAGCGAGCTTGTACGAACGCCTAGGCGGCGAAACGCAGATCCGCGCAATCGTCACTGACATCGTGGCCAACCATCACCACAACCCGACCATCAGTCCGCGCTATCGGCATACCAAGCGCTCCGACGCCGAGTTGATCGATCTGGTGAGCGATCTGATCGGCAGCGGCACCGGTGGCCCGCAGGTCTACAACGGGATGGACATGCGCACCGCCCACAGCGGGATGAACATCAACGAGGCGGAGTTCGTCGCGGTCCTGGACGACATCCTCGCCGGGCTGACCCAGCACGGGGTCGGCGAGCGTGAGAAGGCGGAACTGCTAGCCATCGCCTATGGAATGAAGGAGGACATCGTGCATTTGTGAGGGGGCTAGCAGCGGCCAGTGCGAGATGGCACCGGCCCGAGGCCAGGGAAACGCTGAATCCTTGCGCGTTTCCTGCATACCGAACGAAAACCAAACGGAGGCACCCATGCAGACCTTTGTCATTCGCCGTCGTAGCGCCTGGGCATCGGGCCAGGAATTGGAACAGGCAGCGGCACGGTCGCGTCGCATCGGCGATGAGGAGATGGCCGATCAGGTGCGCTGGATTCGCAGCTACGTCCTGGCTGAACCCGACGGGCGGCTCGGGACGCTCTGCGTCTACCAGGCCAGCGATCCAGCGGCGCTGCAAGACCACGCCCACCGGGTCGGGATGCCGGCGAACGAGATCGTGCCAGTCACACAGACCGTGGTGATCCGCGACGATCCCTAGAGCCAGCGCCAGCCCGCGGCGAGGGCGCTCTGCGCGGGCGGTTCGGCGGCATCCACGACGCAGGCGGCTCTGAACCTTCCCGGCCGCATGGTGATGGGCAAGGCAGTAGGTCTGGAGCTGGCCTTTGCGCCAGCGCCAGAACTCTTTCACGCCAAGCTGCCGGTAGATGTGGAGGGCCCTGATCAGAACTCCGATCACAACAGCGGTCGGCTGCGTTGCCGGGCCATCCTGGCTTGACGCCACCAGGGCTGGAACCCCTGGCTACGCACGGAGCCCGCGGTGCTGTTCGGGATCACGATCAAGGCCATGTGGAGCTTGTCGATGCGCCCAGCGTTCGAGACCACTTCGATGGTGATTCAGCCGCCCCGATAGCCACCCAGGTCCATCCGGCCGCTGCCGGCGATGGGCTGGCCGGCGTGGGTGCCAGCGACCAATACCGCGCCGCTCCAGAGCGCGCTGCTGCTGGCACCCAAGTGGTTGCCCTGACCCGCCAGCAATGGGGTCAGGCTCAGCGCCAGTTCCTGCGCGGGCAGGGTCAGTTGCCAGTGCAACGGATATACCCCGTCGGCCAAGCGCTGGCGCGGGGCAGGGATCAGAGTCAGTTCGCGACGGCGATAGAGACGCCGAGTGCCGTCGGGTGCCACCAGCAGGCAGGTGGGTATGGGGGTGCCACCACCCTGGCGGCGGCGCAGATGGAGGCAGGTCAGCGCGCGACCGTCCTCGAGCATCAAAGCGAAGCGGTTCAGCGCCAACTGGCCGCTGCCGCCATCAAACAGCGCGGGCAGCGCGCCGCGCGCCTGCTCCAGCCAGGCGTTGCCGGTCACCGTCCGCAGCTCGACCCCAGGCAGTTGAAGACTGCCGCTAACCTGCAGGCCAGGCTGCACGATGAGTTCCATCGCGGCGGCCGGTCGGTCGGCATCGGCGGTGTCGCCGCGTGGCGTCGTGCCCGGGCCATCGAGCAGACCGCTGGCGCGGGCATCGATCGGTCTCAGGGTCGGTTGCAGCACCAGGTCGAGCCCGATGTCGCCGCCATCGGCGCGCAGCCGCAGACGACCTGCGGCGTCGGGTTCCAGGCGCCAGTCCTCGATCCACCAGGTCGACGTCGGAGCGCCGTCGGCCTCCTCGACGCCGGCCATCCCACCGGCCAACCCACCGGCCAGCCCAAGTGCGGTGCGGCTGGCGCGGTTGTCCAAGTACCAGCGACCGCGCTTGGCATCGGCCAGGGCCAGGCCACCGACCATCACCGCATTGGCGGCAAAGGGGGAGGTGCGCTCTCCGTGGGTGGCCAGCACGACCCGGGCCAGCATCAGTCGCAGCCCGTAGCGATGCCCACGCGCATCGGTGAGCACGGCGCCCAGGTCCCAGAGGACGGGCTGGTCGGTCTCGGCGACTGCATCCTGGGCCAAGGCCTCAGCGAGGGCCGGCAGGATAGCAGTCAGCAGGGCGTCGCTCGCAGTGACAGTATCGCCGCGGGGCGTACTTGGCCAAAGCTGCCAGGCGCCGAGTGCCAACAGCAAGACCGCCAACGGCAGAGCCAGCCAGCGCATCAGCGCCCCCCGGCGGTGCGTCCGCCCGCCCATGGTCGGATCATCGCGTCATCCCCGCCGGGCGCTGGCCATGCAGGCGCTCATATTCGGCGAGCGCGCGCGGCAGCATCCGCTCCAGTTCGGCGATGCGGCGGCTATCCACCGGATGAGTGCTGAGAAACTCCGGAGTACTGCCGCCGCGACGGGCGTTGTAGTCAGCGAAGCGTTGCCAGAAGGCCACCGCCGCGCGCGGATCGAAGCCGGCGCGGGCCATGTAGAGCAGCCCCAACTCGTCTGCCTCCAGCTCCTGCAAGCGGGAGTAAGGTAGCATCACGCCGACCTGGGTGCCGATGCCATAGGCTTGCATGACCAGATCGCGGCTCATGCCGGCATCGGCGCCGAGGGCGGCCGAGAGTACGCTGCCGCCGAGTTGCACCACCATCGACTTGGAGGCCCGCTCGGCCCCATGGCGGGCCACCGCATGGGCGACCTCGTGGCCGATCACGGTGGCCAGCCCGGCCTCGTCCTTGGTGATCGGCAGGATGCCGGTGAAGATGCCGACCTTGCCACCGGGCAGGGCGAAGGCATTGGGGGCATCGTCCTTGAACAGCACGAACTCCCAGTCGGCATGGGGTAGGGGCGCAACCCGGGCAATACGCTCGCCCACCGTGCGCACCATCTCGGCATCCTTCCCGGAGGTGACCACCGGACGCTGGCGCTTGATGGCGGTGAAGGCCTGCAGGCCGGCCTGGGCCTCCTCGGCTGGCGTCATCAGGAGCAGTTGCTGGCGGCCGGTCTCCGGCACCGTGGTGCAACTGCCGAGCAGGATCAGGAGCAGCGCTAGGGCCAAGGGCCAGCCGAGGCCGGCACTCCGGGAGCGACCACCGCACCTGCCGTGCAGCGGGTCATGAACTCGACCAGGGCGGCGGAGGGTTGCAAGCTTCATCAATGCGGTCTCCTTGGGAAACACAGGATCGCTGCTGCGCCGTCCATACGGTCTGGCGCGACAGCGGCCGGGTTGCGACCGGCAGGGCAGGGAGCGGGGTCACGCCGGGGCACGGACTGGGACCTGGAATCAGAACTGGAATCGGGACCAAAATTAGGGCCGGCACAGGTCGTGCTGGGTCCAGCTTGCCTGCATCGGTGCAGAAGTGCGATAGATTCCATGGTTTTACAAGCCCCTTAATCCAGTCTCATAAGGCGCCAGGGCAGCCCCCGGCTGCGCGCTCATCGACCCTGGCCAGCCGGCAGGCGCATTGCCCGATGTTTCCATGCGGGATGCGCTCCGGTCGGCAAACCCAATCCGGGTGGCCTGCGCCGCCCCGACCGACCAGTTCAATCAGCAGAGTCCCAACCCATGAGCATGGCGAAAAATGTCCTCGGCGAGCCCCTGGAAGTCTGTTCCCATGATCCGATGACCGGTTTTACCCGCAGCGGTGCCTGCGAAACCGGCCCGCAGGACCTCGGCTCGCATACCGTCTGCGCCAAGGTGACAGCCGAGTTCCTGGCCTTCTCGGCGTCCCGCGGTAACGACCTCAGCACGCCGGTACCGGAGTTCGATTTCCCGGGCCTTGCCCCCGGCGATCGCTGGTGTCTGTGCGCGGCGCGCTGGCAGGAGGCCTTCGAGGCCGGTTGTGCCCCGCGGGTCCTGCTGCGTGCCACCCATGCACGCGCCCTGGAGGTGTGCCAACTGAGCGATTTAAAGGCGCATGCAGCGGACCTCTCCTGAGCTGGTCCAGGATCTAAACTGGCCTGACCGCGGGGCCCCCGCCGCGGGCCTCAACTAGGATAGGAAACCTGAGCTAAGACCAAGGCCACGCTCAGCAGTTCGGCGCCGCGCCCGGGAGCGGTTGCACCCGGCCTGCTGCCGTCGCCACGCGTCCAGGCAACCGAACAACTCCGTACTGACCCCCTGCTGTAATGACGATGTTCTGGCATCTTCTCCGATTGACTGCTGTTCTGACCGCGCTGCTCGGCCTCAGCACCAGCGTTGCTGCCATGTCCTTTCTACCCGGTGGTGCCGTGCCGCAGGCACAGCCGGTGGCGCGCTCGACCCGGGCCAATCCGCTGCTAGCCGATGCGGTGCTGGTCAAGAAGGGCCAGCGGCGGCTGTACCTGCTGCACCACGGCAAGCCGTTTCGTACCTATCGCGTCAGCCTCGGGATCGACCCAGTTGGGCATAAGGAGCGGCGCGGCGATAACCGCACCCCCGAGGGCCATTACCTGATCGACTGGCGCAACCCCAACAGCCGCTTTCACAGATCCCTGCACATCTCGTATCCCAACGAGCAGGATCGGCTGTATGCGGCCCGCCAGGGCTGGGACCCGGGTGGCATGATCATGATCCATGGCCAACCCCATGGACGCGGCCCCGGCGCGGTGCGCGATCTGATCGCCTACAAGGACTGGACCGAGGGCTGCATTGCGGTCTCTAACCTGGCCATTGACGAGATCTGGCGTTTCGTACCCAATGGCACGCCGATCGAGATCCGACCCTGACCCTGATTCCAGACCCTGATTCCAATGTGGCTCTGCACGGGGCGCCCGACGCTGGCTCCGGGGAACGATGCGGCCGTTGGGCCAGCCGGTCCGGGCACCGACGACTGGCCAGGCGTCCCCCCGCGATTGCGCATTGTCAATGCCAGCGGGGCAGGGCATGCTTGGTGCCCATCAATCCACCGGAGCCTGCGCGATCGCTGCCGATCCAGCCGGCAACAAACCACCCTATGTTTGTGCCAATCTGCCCCAGTTGGTCACCATGCGCGGCGGCGAGTATTTCTTCATCCCGGGGCTAAACGGCCTGCGGATGATCGCCGAAGGCGCGGTCGATCCCACCTGAGGCGGCAGGGATGACCGCAGCCATTGCAGGCCGACCATCGGTGGCAACCCGGGGGCACACCGGTCTCGTCGCGCTCACCAGCACAGCTGCTGACCACGGAGTTCGCAGGACGATGACACTGCTGTTGAATCTGATCGCGGTGCTGCTGCGCGCGGTGGGGGTCCTGCTCGGCGCCATCGCCGATCTGTTCGGTTTGTTACACCTGGCGCTCGGGGCGCTGCTGGCGCGGGCGGAGGAGGGTGGCGATTGGCGCACCCGACTGGTTAACCGCGTCAATACGCCCAACGGCCAGCGGCGGCTATTCGGGGTGCTGCGGGTATGGCAGCCGATCTGGGTGATCGACCAGCGCTTGATCGGTGCCTATGCCAATGCCGGCACGGTGCTGGTAACGCGCCGCGCCGATGTGCTGGAGGTGCTCGCGCGCGAGCGCTGCTTCCCGGTGGTCTATGAGCCGCGCCTGCGGCGCCTGACCGGCGGTGACAACCTCGCCCTGGGCATGCAGGAATCGCCGGCCTACGAGCAGACCGTGCGGATCCTGCACCTGGTGCTGCGCTGGGAGGATGTGGGCCGGCTCATCGGCCCCCTGGTGCAAACCGAGGCGAGTGCGATCGTCGCCGCCGCCGGCGGGCGTCTGGATGTCCCGGCCGAGCTGACCCTGCCGGTGGCGGCCCGCTTGGCGAGCGGTTATCTTGGGCTGCCACTGGGGTTGAGCGGAGTCGGCGCGGCCGAGCTGATCGACTGGGCGCAGATCATGTACTGGTATGTGTTCGCCGACCTCGGGGCCGATCCCAAGGTAGAGGAGCGCGCCCTGATCGCCGCCCGTGCCTGTCGCCGGTATCTGGAAGAGGCGATCGCGGCGCGGCGTGCGGCACCCGCGGCAGCAGATGCCGATGACCTGCTGGGGCGTCTGTTGGCCCTGCAGGCGTCGGGGCTGGTCGGTCACCTCAACGACCAGGCCCTGCGCAATCACCTCCTTGCGCTGCTAATCAATAGCATTGCGGCCCTGTCCAAGGCCGCAGTGCATGCCCTCGACGGGCTGCTCGAGCGCCCGCGCCAACTCGCCGCCGCGGCCACGGTGGCGCGGGGCAACGATCTGGAGGCCCTCGGCCGCTACCTGTTCGAGGCGCTGCGCTTCAACCCGGTGCAGCCGGTGCTCTATCGGCGCGCGCTGCGCGACTGCACCATCGCCCGCGGCACCCTGCGCGCGCGCTTCATCCCGCAGGACAGCCTGGTCTTCGTCGCCACCCTGGGTGCCATGTTCGATCCCTGGCAGGTGATGGCGCCGCGGGCCTTCCATAGCGACCGCCCGCGCCACGACTATCTGCTCTGGGGCCATGGCCTACACGCCTGCCGCGGCCGGCACATCAATCGCGCGGTGCTACCGCTGCTGCTGCGGCCCTTGCTGGCGGCCCTGGATCTGCGCCGTTCGCGCGGCCGTGCCGGGCAGATCGACTATGCTGGCACCCCGTTCCCGGCGCATCTGCGGGTCGCCTTCGGGCGGAACTGAGCGCCGCCCGCTGTGCCGGGACTAACAGCAAACCAAACCGGTGATCGGAACTGCCGCGCCTCAGGACTGGCTGGCCATGCCGCCGGTGGCGCGCTTGCTCAGGCGTTCGGCGCTGACCCAGTAGATCAGATCCTCGGCCATGTTGGTGACGTGATCGCCGATGCGCTCGAGGGCCTTGGCGATGAACAGCATGTGGGTGCAGCTTACGGCGTTGTCGGGGGTCTGGCAGATCTCGGCCAGGTGGGTACTGAAGGCCTCGTCATAGAGGCCATCGATCTGCGCATCCTTGCCCCAGATGATCTTGGCCGCCTCGGCATCGGTCTGCTCGATGGCGGTGAGGATGGCTGCCAGTTGGGCCTGCACCGCTTCGGCCAGCCCGCGCACCCGGCTGAAGTCCATCGGCACCCCCTGTTCGGCGATGATCGCCGCGCGCCGGGTCATGTTCTTCGCATGATCGCCGATCCGCTCCATCTCGGTCGCGATCCGGTTACTGCTCATCAGCGCGCGCAGGTCGGCTGCGACCGGTTGCCGCAGGGCCAGGGTCTGCTGGACCTCACGGTCGATCCGCTCGTTCAGGGTATCCACCCATTCCTCGAGATCGAGCATTGGCTGGACATCGTCCGCGGCTGTGTTATCGAGTTGGCTGGTGGCTGTGCGTAATTCGTCCTGCACGATGCGGCCCATGCGCAGCAGATCGGCAGTGACCCGCTGCATGGCCTCGTCGAAGGAGCGCACGGTATGCTGTTTCATCGCCCGACTTTCCTCTGGTGGGTACGGCCACTGGCCTCTGGTGGATGTGGCCGCTGGACGGCCTGGATCATTGGTATCGGCTCCGGTTGACGTCGCGCACGTCCGACCGCAAGGGATCGCAGTCAGCTTGCAGCGTCCCCGTGTTGCCCGACCCTAGCTAGCTAGCCGTAGCGCCCAGTGATGTAATCCTCGGTCGCCTTCTGGCTGGGGTTGGTGAACAGGTGCATCGTATCGGCATACTCCACGAGTTCACCCAAGTACATGTAGGCGGTGTAGTCAGAGACGCGCCCGGCCTGCTGCATATTATGAGTCACGATCAGGATCGTGTACTGCTCTTTCAACTCGTCGATCAGTTGCTCGATCTTGGCAGTGGAGATCGGGTCGAGCGCCGAGGTGGGCTCGTCGAGCAACAGCACCTCCGGCTCGATGGCAATGGCGCGAGCGATGACCAGGCGCTGCTGTTGGCCGCCGGAGAGGCCGAAGGCATTGCTAGCGAGGCGGTCCTTGACCTCGTCCCACAGGGCCACCGCCTTCAACGAGCGCTCGACCACCTCATCGAGCGTGGCACGCTCCTTGACTCCCTGCAGCCGCAGTCCGTAGGCAACGTTTTCGTAGATCGACTTGGGGAACGGATTCGGCTTCTGGAACACCATGCCGATGCGCCGTCGCAGTTCGGCCACATCGACACCGCGGGCATAGATGTTCTGGCCGTGCAGATTGATCTCGCCCTCGATCCGTACGATGTCGATCAGATCGTTCATCCGGTTGAAACAGCGCAACAACGTCGACTTACCGCAGCCGGAGGGACCGATGAAAGCAGTGACGCGGCGGGCGGGCACGTCCATGGTCACGGACTTCAGCGCCTGATCGTTGCCATAGTAGAGGCCGAGATCCTGGACCGAGATCGCGATCTCCTCGTCGGCCAGCGACAGCACCTCGCGGTTTTGGGTATCGAAGAGCCCAGCGGCCATGCTGCTGGTCGCGGCGGGGATAGCGTGGGTTGGAATCATCTGCAGCTCCAAAGAGGTTGGTCTGGGCCGAGACCCGAGCATGAGGGCCGGGCACCGCGCGCAGGCAGCGGTGCCGGCCGGGGCGGCCTAATCGCTCTCGGCCCGGTACTTCTCGCGCAGTCGGTTGCGGATGGTGATCGCGGTCAGGTTCAGTACCACGATCAACAGCACCAGGATCAGCGCGGTCGCATAGACCAGTTGCTCGGCGGCCTCGGCGTGCGGGCTCTGAAAGCCGACGTCATAGATATGGAAACCAAGATGCATGATCTTGCGTTCCAGATGCAGGAAGGGGAAGTTGCCATCGATGGGTAGGGTCGGGGCCAGCTTGACCACGCCAACCAGCATCAGCGGTGCCACCTCGCCGGCGGCGCGGGCAATGGCCAGGATCAAGCCGGTCATCATGGCCGGGGTGGCCAATGGCACCACCACCTTCCACAGGGTCTCGGCCTTGGTCGCCCCGAGTGCCAGCGAGCCCTCGCGAATGGTCGAGGGGATGCGCGCCAGGCCCTCCTCGGTCGAGACGATCACCACCGGCAGGGTCAGCAGGGCCAGCGTCAGCGAGGCCCAGAACAGGCCGGGGGTGCCGAAGGTCGGCGCCGGCAGGGCCTCGGGAAAGGCGGCTTGGTCGATGGCACCGCCGACCAGATAGACAAAAAAGCCCAGGCCAAAGACACCGAACACGATCGATGGCACCCCGGCAAGATTATAGACCGAAATGCGAATGGTCTTAAGCAGATTGCCCTGTTTGGCATACTCGCGCAGATAGATTGCCGCCAGCACCCCGAAAGGCGTCACCATCACCGACATCACCAACACCATGACCACGGTGCCGAAGATGGCCGGGAAGATCCCTCCCTCGGTGTTAGCCTCGCGCGGAAAGCCGAAGATGAACCCGGCGAAGTCCTGCGCGTAGAACACCACCTTAGCCGGAATGGACATGGCGTTGGGTTGCCAGGCCTTGACGATCTGATCGAGTCGTACGGTCACCTCGTCACCCCCGGCGACCTGCATCACGATCGCATCGCGCCGGCTTTCTTCCCTGAGTTGGTTGAGTCGCTGCTGGAGTTCGCTGTACTCTGCCTGCAAGACTTGGCGCTGGGCCTTGAATTCTGCCTCCAGTTCTGGCGTCAGACTCTCGCGCAGTTCCGCCCGGCGCTGATTGAGTCGCACCCGTTCCAGGCGAAAATTAATGTTGCCGATCTCGACACGCTCGATGCGGCGGATCTCGTCGAACATCTGGTTGCTGCGCGCCAGTCTTCGCTGAAATTCCGGCCAGAGTTCATCCCCGCCCAGGGTTAGCTGCTGATCGCCCTCCAGCAGGCGAATCGGCTTGCCGAAGAAGTCCCCCCATTCCCGCCTTTCCAGCACCGCGACGTTGCGCGGATACTGCCAGTCGCCCATGAAGTCGTCGATGAAGTACATGAAATCGCGACCCGCGATATCGCGATTGCCGAGCTTGATCAGATGCCGCGTCACGAGGACCTGATCAACCGGGATCGGGATGCCGGCATCGCGCATCGACTGACCGGTCAGGGTCTCAGACCGGCGCAACTCACCGATGACCTCCATGCGCTCGCCGGTCGCCGGTACCTGATATTCGGTCTGCAACACCGGATGCGGCCAGAAGTGACCGAAACCGCGGACCAGGATCAGCAGCAACAGGCCAAACACCATAATGATGCTGATACTCACGGCACCACCGTGGAGCCAGATCCAGGGCGCACCGCTCTTCCACCACTTATTCATTGGATCGACCTCTCGATGCGCGTGACTCAGAGGGAGGCATAGCGCTTGCGCAGCCGCTGGCGGACCACCTCGGCGGCGGTATTCAGCACAAAGGTAAAGATCAGCAGCACCAACGCCGAGACGAACAGGACCCGGAAGTGGGTGGAACCCACTGCGGTCTCGGGCAGTTCGACGGCAATATTGGCGGCCAGCGTGCGCATCCCCTCGAAGATACTGAAGTTGACGATCGGGCTGTTGCCCGAGGCCATCAGCACGATCATGGTCTCGCCGACCGCGCGCCCAAAGCCGATCATCACCGCGGAGAAGATGCCGGGGCTCGCGGTGAGCAGAACCACGCCGGTCACCGTCTGCCAGGGGGTGGCACCGAGCGCCAGCGAACCCTGGGTGAGATGCCGCGGGACATTGAAAACGGCATCCTCGGCAATCGAGAAGATGGTCGGGATCACCGCAAAGCCCATAGCGAGGCCGACGATCAGGGCATTGCGCTGGTCATAGGGGATGCCGACGCTGGTCAGCCATTGCCGCATGGAGCCGTCGAAGAAGGCGATCTCGATCCACGGGCTCAATGCCACGGTCATCCAGCCGAGCAGGATGACCACCGGGATCAGCAGGGCGCCCTCCCAGCCTGGGGCGACCCGGTTGCGCACCGAGCTGGGCAGTCGGCTCCAGATGAATCCTGCCAACAGCACCCCGACCGGAATCAGGGGCAGTCCGACGAAGACGATCGGCAGATTGTTCTCGATGAAGGGAGCCAGCCAGATGCCGGCGAGAAAACCCAGGATGACCGTCGGTAGTGCCTCCATCAGTTCGATCGAGGGTTTGACGATCCGGCGCATACGCGGCGACATGAAATAGGCGGTATAGATCGCGCCCATGATCGCCAGGGGGGCGGCCAGCAACATTGCAAACAGGGCCGCCTTCAGGGTACCCACCGACAAGGGCACCAGGCTGAATTTAGACTCGAAGGCATCATCGGCCGAGGAGGATTGCCAGATGAACTCCGGCTGACTGCGACCCTCGTACCAGACTTGACCCCAGAGACCACTCCAGGAGGTCTGCGGATGGGGGTTGTCGATGCGGATCAGGTCGAGTTCATCCACCGCCTCACGCTTGACCAGGGCCAGGCTGTTGATCGGCGAGATGGCGATCCGCGAGACCGGTTCGTCACCGACCTGCAGGCGCTTGAGCGTGACGCTGGAGGTGGCGTAGTGCAGGGCAATCTCGCCGCTCTCATCGCCACTCAGGAAGCCCTTGCGGTTATATTCCGGCTCGATGAAGGTGACCGGGGCCTGATGCGGTCGGAACCCGCGGATGCGGGTCAGGTGCGGCTTGCCGGTCTCCTCATCGCGCACCAGAAACCATTGCGCGACGCTGCCATCGGAGCCGCCGACGATCAGCGACCGGGAGCCAACCAGAAATTCGCTCGCCGTGACCGAGACGCCGTCCGGGACCAATTCGACCGTCTCGATCAGTCGAGCCTGACTGCCATCAACGATGTCGAAGTTATAGAGCATGCCCTGATCATCGACGGCGAACAGGTTGCGCAGGGATTCGTTGACCACCAACTGGCGCACCGGTCGGGGGATGGCCGGCAGGTTATAGTCAGAGCGGGTGATCTCCATCTCGCGCGTGAACATGTTGCGGCGGGTACTGAAGCGCGCCATGGTAATTTCGCCGGCATCGGTACCGCCCGCGATGACATAGCCGCCACGACCATCGACGATGGTGAGCGCTGAATAATTCCCATCAATCCCGCCGCTGACCCGGATCGGCTCTTCTCCGAGCGGAAAGCCGAGCACGGGGGTGATGGTGCGAACGCCGTCCATGAAGGTTTGACGGTATTCGACCTGCAGGGGCAGCAGCGAACCATCGGAGAAGCCATAGACGAATAGGCTCTTGCGGCTCTCGGAGCGGCCGAAGGCAGTCACACTGGCAGTAGCTGGCATGCTGACGGCTGTGCGGCTGAGGATGCGGCCGTCGGCGGTAGAGAAGAACGTGATGGCACCGGAGGCGGAGAAGCGCCCGCCGATCTCCTCGAAGCGGTCGAGGGTCAAATGCACGGTGGGGGCAGGCTCTTCGTCGCCAGGAACGGCGAGGGTGCCGGCGATCTCCATTCCGACCGGCTTCAGTAGCGGTATGGTTTCATAGAAAAGATAGATGAAGATCAGCGCCAGGGCGAAGATGACCCCGATTCCGGCACTGGCGACACCGTACTTGCTGACGGCGTCGCGGATGCCGCGGATGCGGCGCAGTTTCTCACGTCGCTCCCGGTTCGGCAGCAGGGAAACCGCTGCCGTGGTCGCGTTGGCAGGCGCCGCGTTGGCAGGCGTGGGAATGTCCATCTGTAATGGCTGGTTTCGCTGATGATTGTTGGCGACCCGGTGGGGCACTGCGGCTGATTGCCGGCATGCAGCAGGCCCACTCGGCACCGGTCGCCAGGGTCGCCGGGGTCTTGCGTCACGGGCAGGGCAAGGTGCCGAGCAAGACGAGTGTGATCGAGCTGCGCGTGCGCGCCAGAAGCCGGCCAGGCATGCCGACGACCTGGGCATGCCGACCAGGCCGGGTGGCCTTGGTCGGCCAGTGCGAGACCGGTCAGTTCAACTTGGCCTCTTCACGAATCCGCGTGGTCGCCTCGGCCGGCAAGGTCACATAGCCGTCGCGATGCACGACTTCCTGACCCTCTTTTGCCAGCACCATCCGGAAGAACTCCTGCTCCAGCGGATTCCAGCCGGTCTCCGGGTTGGCATTGGCATAGATGTACAGGAAGCGTGCCAGCGGGTACTCGCCAGTGGCGGCGTTGGCGGCCGCGGCCTCGACGAAGGCCCCGCCATCTTCCTTGGCCAACGGGACGACACGCACACCGGAGGTCCGGTAACCGATACCGGAGTAGCCGATGCCATTGATGGTCTGCTCGACGCCACGGACCACCGCGGAGGAGCCGGGCTGCTCGTTGATGGTGGACTTGAAGTCGCCGCCGCACAGGGCGACCTCCTTGAAGAAGCCATAGGTACCGGAGACGGCATTACGGCTATAGAGAGTGAAGTCGCGATCGGCCCAGCCACCGGTCAGGCCGACCTGGCCCCAGGTGGTGATGTCCTCGGGATAGCCGCAGGCACGGGTGGCCGAGAAGATGGCGTCCACCTGAGGCAGGGATAGTCCTTCGACCGGATTATCCTTGTTGACATAGACGGCGATCATGTCGATCGCGACTGGTACCTCGGTGGGAGGGAAGCCATGCCGATCCTCGAAGGCACGGATCTCTGAGTCGCGCATGGCGCGGCTCATCGGACCGAAGTTGGCCGTTCCCTCGGTCAGGGCCGGCGGGGCGGTGGAAGAACCGGCACCCTGAACCTGAATCGCCACGTTCGGATAGAACTTGGCGAACTCCTCGGCCCACAGGGTCATCAGGTTGTTCAGGGTATCGGAGCCGACCGAGGTCAGGTTGCCGGAGATACCAGACACACGCTCGTAGGCAGGCAGATTCGGGTCGACATCGGCAAGGGCAACGCTGGAGGCAACGCCCATGGCCGCAGCCACGCCAAGTACCAGGGTCTTCTGCAACATCATCACCAGATTCCTCAGTTTGCGAACTTTGGCCAGGATCGAGGGGAATCCCCAGCGGAACTCTAGGCACCGCTGCGGGCCAGGCCTCGTGATCGTGGCGGCGGACGGCCGCGCCCTGTACCAGCGCTGCCGCGCCACACAGTATGGGCCGCAGGTGTCACCACGATATGACACAAAGATGACATTCAGATGACAGCCCGACCAGCGTCGGTCCCGGCCGGCGACAGCATTGCGTGGATGCCGGGGTGCGTTCGCGCGATTGTCGACCGAGGCGGCGGCGTCAGCCGGGGCGGGCGCCGGTCGCATTGGCCAGGCGGGCAAATGCAGCGATATCCAGGGTCTCGGCACGCGCCCCGGGGTCGATTCCGGCTGCGCGCAGGGCCACCTCGTCGAGGAGTCCGCCCAGGGCATTGCGCAGGGTCTTGCGACGTTGACCGAAGGCTGCGGCGACGATGCGTGCGTGCCAGGCGGGATCAGCGACCGGATGCGGGAATGAGCGATGGGGACAGAGTCGCACCAGGGCCGATTCGACCTTGGGGGCAGGGTTGAAGGCGCCCGGACCGACAACGAACAGGCGCTCGGCCCGACAATAGGTCTGCACCATCACCGACAGCCGCCCATAGATGCGCGAGCCGGGCGGTGCAGCCAGGCGCTCGACCAGTTCGCGCTGCAATAACAGGTGCAGATCGATGAGACAATCGGCCTGGGCCAGGAACCGAAACAGCAGCGGGGTGGAGATGTTGTAGGGGAGGTTGCCGACCAGACGCAGCGGCCGGTCGGGAGCGGCCAGGGCGCAGAGGTCGAAGGTCAGGGCGTCGGCCTGATGCACCCGCAGGTCACCCGTGCCGGCCAGGCTGGCGGCCAGCGGGCCGACCAGATCGCGATCGATCTCGATCACATCGAGGCGGCCGGCCGCCGCCAGCAGACCGGCGGTGATGGCGCCGCGACCAGGGCCGATCTCGATCAGATGCTCCCTCGGACGCGGGTCGATCGCCGCCAGGATGCGCCGGATCGTGCCCGGATCATGCAGGAAGTTTTGCCCGAAACGCCGCCGCGGGTGATGCGTCATGGTCATCGGCGTCAACGTCCTGGGCGGTTCATCCTAAGCTAGCCGCGGGTGTGCCCGCGGCGCCGGTTGGCCGCGCAAGGGCGTGGCCGCACCGGACCAGCAGGCATCTCAGTCGCGCCGCCGGCGCGGGGGACCATCATCGCGGCGGAATACGCCATCGCGTGGACGTGGGCGCGGGCGCTCTTCGCGACCATAGCTTGGGCGCGGCCGTGGCGCCGCGCCCTCGTCGCGACTGATGCGCAGCGGTTGTCCGCAGACGACCACCCGCTTGAGGTGCTGGAAAATCTCATTCGGCATACCGCTCGGCAGATCGACCAGGCTGTAGTCGTCGTCGATATCGATACGGCCAATATAGCGTCCGTCCATACCGGACTCGTTGGCGATGGCACCGACGATCTCGCGCGGGGTTACGCCGTGGCGGCGGCCAACCTCGACCCGATAGCGGGTCAGGTCCTCGCCGCGATCGCGCCTTGGTGGACCGTCGCGGCGCTCTTGATTGCCACGAGATGGAAAGTCGCGGCGGGCCGGATCATCCGGCCCACCCGCCTCGCCGCCGCGCTCATAGCGCGGCCGACGCTCCCGCGGCGGGCGCTCTTCCCGCGGTGGCGGGCGCAGTTCCTCGGTGACGCTGAGCGGCCGGTCGCGCTGCAGCAGGAAGGCCAAAGCGGCGGCGATATCCATCAGATCCAGTTCCTGCTCTTTCTGTATCCCTGCGATCAGCCGATAGAAGAAGTCCAGGTCCTCCAGGGCCAGGGTCTTGCGCAGATCGCCGGTGAAGCGGTCGATGCGCGCACTACTCAGGGCCTGGGCCGAGGGGGCCGGCATCTCCGGAACACGCCGCCCGATGTTGCGCTCGATCGACCGCAACTGACTGCGCTCGCGCGGCTCGACCAGCAGGATGGCGCGCCCGGTGCGCCCAGCCCGCCCGGTGCGACCGATGCGATGGACATAGGCCTGCGGATCGTTGGGGATGTCGTAGTTGATGACATGGGTGACGCGCTCGACATTGAGCCCGCGCGCGGCCACGTCGGTGGCGACCAGAATATCCAGCCGCCCCTGTTTGAGTCCGTCGATGATGCGCTCGCGCAGGGGCTGATCCAGCTCGCCATGCAGGGCCTCGGCGGCATAGCCATGGGCCTTGAGCAGATCGGCCAGCTCCATGGTGCCGTGGCGGGTGCGCACGAACACCAGCATCGCATCGGCTGCCTCCAGTTCCAACAGCCGGCTCAGGGCCTCGAACTTGTGATGGCGGGTCACGATGATGTGCTGCTGATCGATGGCCTCCACCGTCAGCGAGCCGGCACTGATCTGGATCTCCACCGGATCGCGCAGGCGCTGCCGGGCGACCCGCCGGATGGTATCCGGCATGGTGGCCGAGAACAGGGCCACCTGACGATCCGGTGGGGCATGCTCGAAGACCTGCTCGATGTCATCGGCGAAGCCCATGTCGAGCATCTCGTCGGCTTCATCCAGCACCAGGGTGCGCAACCCGGCCAGCGACAGGGTGCCGCGGCGCATATGGTCCATCACCCGCCCAGGGGTCCCCACCACCACCTGTGGTGCCCGCCCGAGGGCGCGGATCTGCTGTCCATAGGCCTGACCACCGTAGATTGGCACCACGTGGAAGCCTGGCAGTTGGCGCGCGTAGAGCTGAAACGACTCGGCCACCTGCAAGGCCAGTTCCCGGGTCGGGGTCAGCACCAGCACCTGCGGCAGGTCCGGTGGCGGCTCCAGGGTGATCGTCGACAACAGCGGTAGGGCATAGGCGGCGGTCTTACCGGTACCGGTCTGGGCCTGACCGAGCAGATCGCGGCCGGCGAGCAGATGGGGGATGCAGCGGGTCTGGATCTCAGTGGCAGTCTCGTAGCCCAGATCGGCGACGGCCTGCGCGATGGCGGGGCTCAGACCGAGATCGGCAAAGCCGGTGGACGGCTCGGGGGTGTCCATGGATGGGCCTCGGGGGGATGGGGCAGGGGCGTGGAAGAGACCTCAGGTACGCTAGCGGTCGCGCTCCGTGAGGTAACCGCTCATGATCTCCAAATGGCCGCTGAATGTCAAAATCCGTTCGGCGTCAAAGCGTCATGACACGACAAATCCGCTCTAGCCCACTGGCGCGAGCCTGAGCGGCGGGCAGCAGCGGGAGTTCTCAGTCTTGCGCAGGTAGTCGAACACCAGGCAGACGTTGGATGCTGGCGGCGATGCTGTCGCGAGACCTGGCATGCGTGCCATGAGCCTCTTCCTCGTTCAGGCAGCAACAAATCCTTGGATTATATGGAATTGTGCAGTACGTTATCGGGCATTTACAGCGCGCAGCCGAGGGCTGTGATGTCCAGCATCAAGAGTGCTACGCTGACGTTTCGCATCGACCCCGCGCGTCAAGGAGGCGCAGCGCATCGGGAGCACCGCTCGTAACTATTCAGCTACCCCGAGCGCCGGCACGGGCGGGCTGCCCTGGAAGGTAAGGACGAGAGCTTGGAAGACGTCGGCGCCTTGCTTATGCAGGGTGGAGAGGTAGGAGCGGATGGTCGCGAAGCGCTCGAGGCCGGCATCGGTGCGGAAGGTGCCGGAGATCTTCTGCTTGAGCTTGGCCATGCGCATGTCGCGCTCGGCTTGGTCGTTGTCGAAGGGCACGCGCAGGTCGGTGATGAAGCGCAGCACCTCCTCGCGCTTCTCGCGCAGGCGCTTGACGAGGTTGTAGGCCGGGGACTGCTTGACGCGGCGCTTGCTGCCCGGTGGCGGTGAGCGGGGCGGGTTGCGCTGTGCGGCGGTGTCGAGGATGGCGTCGTAGCGCTCGTGCAAGCGCTCGACCTCGGCGGCGGGCAGGGCGTCGAGCCCTTCGAGGCGCGCGGCGGCGGTGCGGGTGTTGGCCTCGCACAGCAGTGCGCTCATGTCCTCGGCCCAGCGCTGCTGGCTGGGGATGGTCTCAGCCAGGGCGATGAGTTCACGCAGGTGGTGGGCGTTACAGAAGGCGTGCAGGCAGCGATAGCGCTCGTAGGCGGACCAGTGGTCGGGCACGAGGACGCCGGTGAACAACTCCAGCAGGCCGAAGGCATCGAGCGCCTCGGCGCCGCGCTTGGGGTGGGGAAAGTAGGCCGTCAGCGCGGGGGTGCTCAGCACATGCAGCCAGTACAGCTTGGTGCCGACGCGTATCCCGGTCTCGTCGGCGTGGGCGACGCTGACGGTGATGAGCGCGTCGCGGATGGCCTGCTCCATAGGCTTGAGCCGATGGCCCGCCACCGCGACCGCGCGGTGCACGCTGCCCGGCGAGAGGGGAATGCCGCCGACCTGCGCCAGCAACTCGGCGGTGCGTTGATAGAGCAGCAGCTGGTACTCGGTGAGGTAGACCGCCAGCGCCGAGACGCTCGGACCGTACTGCACCGGGGCGGCCACGCCCTCGGGAAAGTCGCTGCGATGCACCCGACCGCAGGCGCAGGTGCCGGCGACAGTGCGGTACTCAACCACTTGGCGCCGGATCTCCAACTCGATGACTTGCCGACGCTCGGGCAGGACCTCGGCGGCAATTGCCGCGCAAGCGCGCCCGCAATCGCACTCACCGCTCAGCGGTACAGTGACGCGCTGGTCCGGATCTTCGGCCAGCTCGCGCGTGGCGCCTGGATGGCCCTTCTGCCCGCCCGGCTTGCGCCCGGCCGACTTGCGCTGCGAGCGCGGCGGTGGCTTCTTGAACGGCGAATCCGAGGAAGGCGGCTTGTTGGAGTTGTGGCTGTCCTTGTTCAGGCGCGCTTCCAGCTCGGCGATGCGCTGCTGCAACTGCTCCACCAAGGCCCGAAGGGCGGCGTTCTCCGCACGCAGCCGCTCCAGCTCCGTCGCCGGGCCGTCAGGATTAGTGGTTGCGTCGACATGCTCATGCATGGCACGAGCTTACGCGCCTAAGCTGCTGTCTGGCAAGGGTACTGAATAGTTACCCGCACCAATGCCCTGGAATATCTGCAACGCATTGGTTACTACCGCCTGAGCCGCTATTGGTTCGCTTTTCGGGAGCGGTCAGGGCGGCTGATCCTCTTGGATGAGGACTCCAGAAAACCGGCCAAGAAGCAACGAAGGGAGACCACAATCGCCTTCGATGATCCCGCGCGGTTCCAAATACGACATCACCAATGGTCGCATCTTCGCCACCTGGCTGCGCAGTCTGAACTACCTGCGCAACGCCTGTGCGCACCACAGCCGCCTTTGGAATCGGAAGATCGTCGATCAACCTAGGTTGCCTGGTGCGAGTCTGCGTCCGTTTGTCGCGCCGTCGGCAGGCGGGGCGGCTGGGCAGGCTCTTACGCACCGGTCAGATGCTCGACCGCGAAGCCCACCACGGCGCGACGCTCACGGCTGAACTCCACCCCGATCAGATGCACCGGCACGCCCGTGGCCAGATAGGGCCGGGGGTAGCCACGGTCTTTGATCTGCTGCAATGCGCGCCCCGCCGGTGCCAACTCCACCACCTTGAACTCGAATAGATAGACCTGGCCGTTGAAGCGCAGCGCCAGGTCCAGCCGCCCGGCGTTACTCGCCGCCGCCGGGGTCAGGTCCAGCCCCAGACTCGCGAAGTAGGCGTAGAACACGCTTGCATAATAGCCCTCGTAGCGGGCGATCGGGTTGTTGCGGTACCAGTCCGCCGGGATACTGGCGAAGAAGGCCGTGAACAGTGCTTCAAGGCCTGCGAAGTCATTGGCGAGGAGCAACCGGTAGAGGTCCTTGCGCTGACGGACCCCCTGCGGCCCCGCCGGGCTCCAGGCCTCGAGCAGTGCCCCGTTGAGGCTTTGGTAGACCTCGCGATTGGGGTAGCGCAGCCGATAGAACCAGGTGCCCCCGAGATTCTCTTCACGGTCGATGGTGAGATAGCCGCTCTGAAACAGCAGCGCTTCGGTGCCGATGTGATCGACATCGAAGGCCGCGAGTAGGGCCGCGTCGGTTTCTAGTTGGCCGAGCATCGGCAGGAAGGTCTGCCGCGCGGTGAGCAGATCAACCAGGAAGGTCGGCGTGGCGGTCTCGAACCACCAGGGGCGAAACTGCCGTTTATCGAACAATAACAGCACGTCGAACGGGTTGTAGACGCTTTCCCCGGTCCAGTTGTAGCCGTTATACCAGGCGCGGATCTGCGCGCGATCAAGCCCCGCCAGTTCCGGTGCGAAGACCTGATCCAGATCGGCCTCGGTGTAGCCACAAATGGCCGAGTAGGTGGGATCGACGGTGATGTCGTTGAGGTTGTTGAGCCCGGAGAACAGGCTGACCTTGCTGAATTTGCTGACCCCGGTCAGAAACGCGAAACGCAGATGCGCATCGGCGCCCTTGATCACCGAATAGAGGTTGCGCAAGCCGTCGCGAATCGACCGGGCAACCTCGGGGCGGGTCAGGTTGTCGAGCATCGGTTTGTCGTACTCGTCCACCAGGACCACGACGCGCGCGCCATAATGGTCAGCGGCGGCCCGCAACAGGCTATGGAAGCGACCACTGATGCTCTGGTGCGCGCCGGCGACCCCGAGCCGCTGTTCGTTGTCGGTCAGCACTTCGCGGATCTTCTCATCGAGCTGCGCGCGGTCCTCGATGACTCCATCGGCAAAGCTAATGCGCACGATCGGATAACGCTGGCCGAAGTCCCAGTGGCGCTCGGCGTGGAGTCCCCGGAACAGGGCCGCGTTGCCGCTGAACAACTCCGCCAGGGTGTCCAGGAACAGCGACTTGCCGAAGCGACGCGGGCGCGCGAGAAAATAGGCCTTGCCCTGGCCGATCAACCGCAGCGCAAATGCTGTCTTGTCGACATAGTAGTGACCACCCTCGCGGATCTCGCGCAGGGTCTGAATTCCAATCGGCAGACGTTGACGATGCATGGCAGTGACGACCTCGACCTGAACCGGCTGACAGCGCCTCAGAACGGTAACACCTGCTCGGCGTGCAGGCGGTAGCCGGCGCTGCCGTGCACGCTGGCGCTGGTCTCAGTCTCCAGGCGACCGGTGACCCAGGCCGCATCGAACAGGCCAGCCGCAGCGCCCGCCGGTGCCACGACCAGGACATGGACGATCTGATTTGCCGGTGGTGGTGGAACGTGGATGCAGGCGCCCTCGTAGGGGACCAGCAGAAATTCCCTGAGCACGTGCCCGTCGCACTCCAGCGGGACGACGAATCCGCCCAGGCGGATACGCTGGCCGTGGAGGGACTCAACCACCGGGGCCTCGGCACCCGTGGCCAGCAGGCGTTGCAGCAGGGCCGGCGCACGCGGGTCGTCGTCGGCAATGTGGGCGGTCTCGAGCCCCGCCAGTGGGTCCGGTGGTCGATAATCGGTGGGGATCAGCGCGTCCCAGGTCAGTTTGCGCACTCGCTCACCGCCACCCTGGGCAGGGTCGCTGACGCTATCCTGTCCAGCCGCGACAGCGACTGGCAGTCGGTCGGCCTGAGGATCGCCGCCAGTTGCCAACCCGGGCGGTCCATCGCCGCAGGCAACGAGCAGCAGGGTCAGTATGAGGATCAGCCAGGCACCGCGGTATCCCTGATCGCGGTGCCCGGCACCGGAGGGAAAGGCCGCGCCTGGGCAGCCACCGCGCGGCGGCAGGGTGGGGCATTGCCACATTGCCAATACCGCAGATCAGCCGCGCGGCAGTTCCTCGAAGACATTGGTCCAGACATTGAGCACCTGGCCGCCGCCCGGCATCCCATCGCCGGTGATGATCTCGGTGATCAATTCCAGACTGGTCATGTCGATTTTATACAGGTTGCCGTCGCCGGCATTGGAGACGTAACCGAAGCGACCGTCCTCGGTGAAGGCGACATGGCCCATCCGGCCCTTGCCGATGGTCAGGTCCTTGACCGTCGCCATGTCCTCGACGTCGATGATGCTGATGACGTTGTTGCCGTAATTGGTGACCACGGCGTGGCGTCCATCCGGGGTGTTGTAGGTATGGCCAACGCCGTTGCTGGCGGTGGTCAACCGATGCACTAGGGCCTTGGTATCGGCATCGAAGAAGCTCACCTCGCGACCACGCGAGTCATCGCCCGGGCCGCGGTTGAGCGCCATGAAGTAGCGCCCGTCCTGCGTAAAATTGCCATGGTGTCCCTCCGCGACTTCTTCGCCGATCAGTGGCATTTCCAGCCGGGTCAACTCCGGCATATCGTCAGCCGTCAGGTCATAGAAGATCATTCCGGGGTTGACCCCCTCCTTGCCTTCGTGAACCAGCCAGAGTTCCTTGCCGTCGGGGCTGGGCACGACGTAGTGGGGCTTGCTGGGCACCGGCATGGTGCGGGTGCTCCAATCCTGGGTATCGATGATCACCAGGCGATCGTCCACCCGGTCGACTGCGAAGAAGTAGCGTGAATCCAGGCTTCAGGCGTTATGCATGGAGGTCACCCCGACCGCCGTGCCGGTCACCTCCAGCTCCAGGTTGTGGGCGATCTCGTCATCGGCGGTGGTGATGAAGGTATGCCGCAGCTTGCCAGCATCCAGCCCCCAGTGATTGACCCCAAGCCATTGACCATCGGGGCTGAAAATGGCGTGCTTGGGCCGGTTCCCGGTTGTCACCCGGCCCGTGACCTCGCGCGCGGCCAGATCGATAACGATGATCTCGGTCTCGCCCTCGCCGGCGCAGGAGACGTAGACCTTGCTGGCGTCCGGGGTGGTCGCGCCCAGCGTGCCACCCTGACAGGTATCCAGCGTAGTAAGGACCTGGTCGGTCTCGGGATCGACGATGAAGGCCTTACCTCCACCATGCAGTTGAACCATCACGTCCGGCCAGTGCACCGTCGCGGCCTGGTGTGCTGGCGACACTGCGACCGGAGTGGCCTGCAGAGAGGCGGAGATGACCAGAGCGAGACCAACCCCCAAACCCAGCGTGCGCATGAACCAGTGCGGCCGGCCGGTGGGTACATGTCGGGAACGGGCATGATGCATGGAGAACCTCCTCGATCCTGAATGGTTATCGTTAGCATGTTCGCCGGCATCGGGATCGGCGTCCTTCGCCAATTGCCGAGCTGGCTTGGGCCATCCTAGACCCCGGCCGGTGGCCCACGCAACCGCGCCCGGCCCGCTCTGCAGTGCAGCGCGCCCCCGCAACCGGCGAGCAGATCTGCCCGCGCCAACCCCGCGACCGGCCCGGCCGCCGCGCCGGGGTGTCGCTAAGGGATGAGTCCCGGCTACTCGTTGGCAGACGTGCTCCAGAACGCCTCCCGGACGCTGGGCTGGGCGCGCAGGTCGCTGATCAGTGCATCGAGTTCGTCCGGGTCCACCGAGGTGGCGAGCAGTATTGCGGCGATCTCGACGTCATCCTGGCCGAAGAGTTCGATGTCGATCTGCTGCGGCGGATAGCTGGCCTGCTCTAGTGCCTCTTCCAGGACCTCCAGGGCCTCTTTTTGATGCGCACGTGGTGCAATCACCTTCACCTCGTAACTGATCTCGGTCGCCTCGTCGATGGGGCGTCGGTTCATCCGGTTGACCACCGGTCGCAGCAGGGTATTGGCACTGAGCACGAACAATGCCCCCAGCGCCGCCTCAGCGACCAGATCGGCACCAGCCGCCGCCCCGACAGCAGCGGAACCCCAGAGGGTTGCGGCGGTGTTGAGCCCGCGGACATTCCCTTCCTCCCGCATGATCACGCCTGCGCCAAGAAAGCCGACCCCGGACACCACATAGGCCACCACGTGGACGGCCCCGGGGGTGCCACCGAAGATGCCATGCATGCGCACCGCCAGGTCCACGAACAGGGCCGCACCCACCGCGACCAGGACATTGGTGCGCAGGCCGGCGGTCCGTTGTCGATACTGCCGCTCCAGCCCGATCAGTCCGCCGAGCACGAAGGCCACGGACAGACTGAGCAGGGTATTGAGCAACGCGGCAAGATCGAACCGTTCGATCGCCTCCATGGCTGGTTCAGCTCTGTTCGTTGGGCGCTGCGCGATGTCTCATACACCCATCTCCAATACTGACATATCGAGCATTGTCGTGGCGATCGTGAAATAGATAATTACCCCGAGGGCATCGGCGATGGAGGTGATTAGTGGCGCACTTGCAGTCGCCGGGTCAAGCTTGAACTTGCTGAGCAGGAAGGGCAGGGACATACCGATGACGCTGCCGGTGATCACAATGACCTGCATCGATACGGCTACCACTACGGCAATCTCGGGTCCACCCCGCCACAGACCCAGGGAGGAGACCGCGACCGCCATCGACAGGCCGAGCAGCGTGGCGACGAACAGTTCTCGCAATAGCATGCCTGCCCAATCACGGAGGACGATCTCTCCAGTCGCCAGGGCGCGAACCATCAGGGTCGCAGCTTGCGAGCCGGCATTACCACCGCTGTCGATCAACAACGGTAGGAAAAAGACCAGGGCAATATAGGCAGCAATGGTATCCTCGAAGAAGGCGATACCGGCACCGGAGAACAGGTTGCCGAAGACGAGCAGTAGCAGCCAGAATACCCGCTTGCGAAACAGCAACCATACCGACGCCTCGCGCAGGCTTTTACCTAGGGCGCCGACCGAGGCGACCTTGTGGAAGTCCTCGCTGGTCTCCTGTTGCTCTACGTCCAGGGCATCGTCGTAGGTCACGATGCCGACTAGCATGTCCCCACCATTGATCACCGGCAAGGCGAGGAGATCGTATTTACTGATCAGTTGTACCGCCTCCTCGCGCGGGGCATCGGCCTTGATTGCCACGGGACTGGGTTTCATGATGTCGCCAATCCGGCTCTGGGCATGGGCGATGATCAATTCCCGCAACGAGACGGTACCGATCAGCCGCCGGTTGCGATCGATGACGAAGGCCTGATAGATGGTCTCGGTATCCGGGGCAATGCGACGCAATTCCTCGATCGCCGCAGCCGCGGTCAAATCAGGCGCCAGCGTTGCATAGTCCGAGGTCATCACCGAACCCACCTGATCCTCGGGATAGGCGGCGAGGCGGCGGATGTCTTCACGCTCGATCTGGGCCAGGGCAGGCAGGACCGTGTCACGCTGGTCTTCGGGCAGGTCGTTGTAGAGGTCGGCCCGCTCGTCGGCCGACATGTGCAGGAACAGCTCCACTAGCGGCTTACGGCCGATGGCATTGGCGATGCGTACCTGCAGTTCAGCGGAGAGGTAGCCGAAGATTTCGGCGCGCTTGGCCGGTTCGGCCAGCTTGAGCAATCGGCATTGCTGCTCGAGGTTCAGCTTGGCGATGGCGGCAGCGATATCCGCCGGGTGGGCATGGCGGATCACCAACGCAAAGGTCTCGGTATCGTTGTTGGCAATGACGCTCTTCAGCGAAAAGACAACTTCCAAATAATCCATCTGAATAGGCCCTCCGGGTTGGGCGTATTATTTGATTCGGAGCAACCGGTTGCGCCCGGCCAGCGCGCAGCGATCCCCACGGGTGTCGGGTACGCGCGGCGATTTGCCGACGACTGTGCGCCACGAAGGCGCATTGCAGGGCGCAAGCCCTGCGTGCAGCCATGCTGCAC
>REDK01000150.1 GCA_007693535.1 Chromatiaceae bacterium | reverse complement strand
TGGAGACCCTCTCATGCCGCTCCGCCGCTTGCGCGGCTCCCGGACGGCACGCGGCGAGCCGTGGAAAATCGCGACAGCGCAGATGTCTCCTAATGGCCAGCGATTCCTCGGGGCAGGGCGCTGTGGGATGATACCCAAACCCGTCGGCGTTCTGGCGCTAAGGGCCTGGCCTTGGTGGCAGATCGATATCGAGATCGGGCCGCTGGTCGTGGCCACGACTGGGCCCTGCGACAGGGAAGAGGGGGCCCGCCGCTGGATGCCCGTTTGGGCGGTCGTTGGGTTCATACTGTTCGGTCTGTTGCCCCGGGGCGTTCCTGCGCCACTGCCGTTATGCTTTTCGTCTATCACAGCAACCGCCTGGAACGGCTGCTCCTGCAGTTGCACCAGGTGCTCGCCGCGGCGCCATTGGCTGATCCCTTCGTTGCCGAACAGATCGTGGTGCAAAACCCCGGGATGGGGCGCTGGCTGGCCCAGCAACTGGCTGCTGTGGATGGGGTAGCGGCCCATCTGGACTTCCCATTGCCGGCCGCGTTCATCTGGCAGGTGGTGCGGGCCTGGACCCCGACGCTGCCGGAGCAGTCGGCCTTCGAACGCGATGCGCTGGCCTGGCGGGTGTTCGGCCTGTTGCCAGGGCGCCTGCACGAGCCGGCCTTCGCCGAACTGGCTGGCTATCTCGCTGCCGAGGCAGATGCCGCGGTGTCCGGGCTGGACCCGGAAGCGTCGGGTGCGCGGGCGGCTCGCGTCGCGGCGGCGGGCACCGACGGCGCTGGCGAGTCGGATCAGCGTGTCCTCAAGCGCTGGCAACTGGCCCGGCGCATCAGCGATGTCTTCGACCAATACCTGGTCTATCGCCCGGACCTGATCCTGGCCTGGGAGGCGGGGACGGGCGACGATTGGCAGGCGCGGCTGTGGCGCGACTTGGTGGCGGCGATCGGCGGCAACCATCGGGCGCGCCTGTTGACGGATCTGGCTGGCGCCATCGCTGCCGGCCAGCCGCCGGTGGCGCCGGCGCTGCTGCCGGCGCGGGTCGCGCTGTTCGGTCTCAGTGCCCTGCCGCCGCTCTACTGCAGCCTGCTGGGGCGCTTGGCCGAGCGCTGCGACTGTCATCTGTTCCTGCTCAACCCCTGTCTCGAATACTGGGCGGACATCGTTGATGAACGCGGTCAGGCGCGGCGCCGGGCACGCGCCCTGGCGACCGGCCAACCGGACCCGACGACATTGCTCGATCTGGGCAATCCACTGCTCGCCGCGTTCGGGCATACCGGGCAGAACTTCCTGGATCAGGTCCTGGAACTCGGCGGCGAGACCGATGACCTGTTCATCGCCCCCGACGGCGAGCACCTGCTGGCGCGGCTGCAGCGGGATGTGCTGACCCTGACCGATCCCCGCCGCGCCGACCCGGCGCAGCGCCCGCTGCTGGCGGCGGACGACGGCTCGCTGCTGGTGCATCGCTGTCATGGCCCGTTGCGGGAGGTGCAGGTCCTGCACGATCGGTTATTGGCCGAGTTCGAACGTGCCAGTGTCGCCGGGGTGCCGCTGGCGCCGCGGGACTGTCTGATCATGGCCCCGGATATCGATGTCTATGCCCCCTTCATCGAGGCGGTGTTTGGCGCGGCGCCCGCCGGGCGCTACTTGCCCTGGTCGATTGCCGATCGCCGGCTGGGCGCGGGACAGCCGGTGCTCGGCGCCTTCCGCGAGCTGCTGGCCCTGCCGCGGTCGCGGCTCACCGCCTCGGAACTCCTGGGCTGGCTGGCGGTGCCGGCCATTGGCCGGCGCTTCGCTATCGATGCCGCGGCGCTCGCGCGCATCCGCACCTGGGTCGACGAGACCGGCATCCGCTGGGGGCTGGATGCCGGGATGCGGGCCGGACTCGGGCTGCCGGCCGACCCGGCCAATACCTGGTCCTTCGGCCTGCGCCGGCTGTTTGCCGGCCTGATGCTGCCGCCGGACAGCGGGCTCTATGGGGATTGCCTGCCCTACAGCGACCTGGCGGCCAGCGAAGGGCCACTGCTGGGCCAACTGCAGAGCTGCGTCGAGCGTCTGAGCTATTGGCGGGGTGAACTGGCGCGAGCCCATCCCGCTGCCGACTGGCGGCACCTGCTGACCCGGCTGCTCGATGACCTGTTCGCGCCGGAAGCGGATGAGGAGGCGCTGCTGCAGGGACTGCGCGAGGCGATCGACGATCTCGCCTGGCAGGCGAGCGCGACCGGCATCGAGGCGCCCCTGCCGCCGACCCTGATCGAGGCCGAGCTGGCGGCGCTGCTGGAGCGGTCGGCGGCGGGACATCGCTTCCTCAGTGGCCAGATCAGTTTCTGTAACCTGGTCCCGATGCGCAGCATCCCGGCGCGCTTCATCGGCCTGTTGGGGCTCGATGGGACGGCCTTTCCGCGCACCCAACATCCCCTGGGCTTCGATCTGATCGCCCGCCAGCCGCGCCGCGGCGATCGCTCACGGCGCCAGGACGACCGCTATCTGTTCCTGGAGGCGCTGCTGTCGGCCCGCGGCCACCTGCATCTGTCTTATACCGGGCGCGACCAGCGCGACAACACGCTCAAGGTGCCGTCGGTGGTGCTGGCCGAATTGCTCGACTGCATCGATCGCAGCTATCGCTGGCCAACGGGCGCCGCCCCGCTGCCCTCCCAGCACCTGGTGATCGAGCAGCCGTTGCAGCCGTTTTCGCCGCGCTGCTTCGATGCCGGCGACCCCCACCGCTGGAGTTATGCCGCGGAATGGCTGCCGACCAGCGGTGATGCGGGGACCGCCCCGCCAGCGTTCAGTGGCGGGCCGCTGGCCGAGCCGTCGGCGCCGGGCGCGTTGGCCCAGCCCCAGGAGGCCATGCCGCGGTTGGAGCTGGCCGACCTGATCCGCTGCCTGCGGGCACCGGCCGCCTGGTTTTTGGAACAGCGGCTGGGGTTGCGGTTGCCGATGCCGATCGCGGAGCTGGCCGACCGTGAGCCCTTTAGCGTCGACGGGCTCGACCGCTGGTCCCTGGCGCAGGAGCTGTTGCGACTGGCCGGGGGAGACGAGCTGGGAGATCTGCCGGGAGACGCCCTGGATCAGGCCGAGGCCTGGCTGCGTGGTGCGGGGCGGCTGCCCCAGGGCGCAGCGGGCAGCCTGGTTTGCGCGCGCGAGACCGGGCGCGTGCGTGGGTTCTTGGGACACCTGAACCGCCTGAGCAGCCCGGCCATGGAACCGGTCGAGGTGGACCTGGCCCTTCCGTGCGCCGGGGTGCGGCTGGTCGGCTGGCTGACTGGGGTCAGCGCGGACGGACTGCTGGAACATCGCCTGGGGCGCTGTCGCGCCGTCGATCTGCTCGCCCTGTGGGTCCGGCATCTGGCGCTCAACGCGATGGCACCGGCCGGGGTGGAGCTGGCCAGCCGCTTCCTCAGCGAGGCGCAGGGGGAGGCGACCGTCCAGCGCCTGGCACCGGTGGCAGCGCCGGACGCCCATCTGGATGACCTGGCCATGCTGTTCCAGCAAGCGCAGCGCGCGCCTTTGCCGCTGTTTCCGCAATGTAGCTACACCTGGGCCGCGACGGAAGACATGGGCAAGGTCTGCACGGCCTGGGTCGGCGGCTGGGGCGGGGGTCCGCCGGGGGAGGGCGAGCAGGCAGCGGTGCGCAGCGCCTTTCGCGGCCAGCCGGAACCCTTGGATCAGGCGTTCAGGGATCTGGCTGAGCAGGTCTTCGCGCCGCTGCTCGCGGCCCTGGACTGAGCAACGCCGCCGGTGGCCAGTCACCGACCGCGAACAGTGCGATCGTCGCACGAGAACGACCATCATCACGGCGCCGCAAACCGAAATGATTCATTCGCAATCCCCCGTTTCTCGACAGCAATAAGCGCGTTGGCTTCATGCTCGCCTATGTCTTCTGGCGCGCAATGGGTATCGCCTCATGGCCAATGACGTTGCCGCGACGCAGGCTGTTCTCGACTTTGCGTCCGGCGTCATGAACGAACCGGCCTTTGCGCAGTGGTTGGCGGAACACTCGCAGCAGGCGTGACACGCTGGCAGGATGCCGCCGCGACCGCGACCGCGACCGCGACCGCGACCGCGACCGCGATTGAGATCAGCGACTATTCCGCCCGCTCAACCGGCAGCGGGTACGCCAACTGCTGGTCGGCAGCCATGCCCTCGCTGCGCACGGCAACCTCCGTCTGGATGCGCCGCCGCGGGACACGGCCGACCTTACCCTGCCGAGAGATCAGCAGCGTCTCCCCGGCCAGTGCCATAGCCGGTCCTATGGCGATCGGCGTGCCGGCCTGCAGCGACTGCACCGCGCGCGTGGCCATGGCCAGGATCTGTGCTGGTAGCGGCGCCGGTTCGCTGGCGTCCGCGGGCGGCGCTGGCGGCGGGGTGGTGCAGACCAAAAGACACCAGCGATCGGTGGGAGACTCGAAGTCGCAATGGCTGGCGCCGGGGATGCGTTGCATCCGCGCCAGTGGGCTGGCGGCAAAGATCGCCTGGGCATTGTCCTGGGCATTGCAGTTGGTCGGCTCGCCTTGCAGCCCGAGCAGGGGTACCCGCAGGCGACGGGCGGCAGCCGTGCCGAGCCCTTGACTGTCGACTAGATCCAGGGTCAGCACCCCAAGGCTCGCGGCATCCATGCGGGCGGCCAGCAGCGCCGCCAGGCCGCCAGCCGAGAAACCTGCATAGATCACCGGGGATGCATCCAGATGGCGGGCCAAGGCCAGCATGTCGCGCCCGTTCTGGACATGCGCGCCGGTCCAAGGGCGCATGTTGCAAAAGTCCAGGGTCGCCGCGGGTATTCCGTTCGCAGCCAGGGCGATGGCCAGGTCGGTCATCCGGTGCCGAGAGCGCAGAAAGCCGTGCCCAATGATCACTGGCGCGGTGGTGGTTGGTTGTGCCGGCTGGTATCGCGAGTAGGTTAAGCGGCAGCCCCCACTGGACGGCAACTGGCCGACGGTCAGGCGGATGCCCGGTGGCAATGGCCGGGCGGTGGCCGGGCGGTCGCCGTCGTTCTCCAGCAGGAGGCCGGCACAACCGGTCAGGTTAATGATCAGGCTTAAGGATGAGGCCAGCGTGGCAGCAGCCAGGCCGGAACGGGGAGGGCATACCATGGTTGGCCAACATGCTAGCACCGCGTGGCTGGGTCAAGCGGGCGCGGGGTGGTGTAGTCTCGATCGTAGCGGTCAGTGTCTCACCATGGCCTCACGATCACCGAGACCGGAGACTGGCGTCTGGCCGCTGGTCGGTGCGAGCCGCCCGCCCGGGGCCAGACCGCTCCCGCGCTGGAAGCGACCCGGATCGGGCTTGCGCCAGCGCGCCATTTGGACTATCACTGTGGGTCAGAATCGCACGCTGTACGCAGCGCGCAACGAGCACGCCGCACACCGGCGATCGTATGGACATCGAATCCGGGCTAGAGGCCCGCTGCGACTCTCACGCCGTTGGATCTATTGCCAGCTAACTGTCCCGGGAATGCCTTCATGAAGCCCCTTCGCCACCTGTCACGCCAAGACAACAGCAATTCATCCTGCAGGGCCGGCAGGGCCGGTGGCAGTCGGCTGCCGTACGTCAGTGTGGGCCTCCTCGGTCTCGGGCTGGCCACCCTGGTGATGGGCTCCGAGGCGGCGCACTATCCCGATCAACCCGATTACCCCGATTACCCCGCCGACAGGCCGAAGCCAGAGCCGAAGCCAGAGCCGAAGCCAGAGCCGGCACCAGCACCGAAGCCAGAGCCGAAGCCAGAGCCGGCACCAGCACCAGAAGCAGCCGCACCCTCCGGACCGCCACCGAGCTATGTCGAGGCAGTTGATCAGATCGGGCGTACTAGCTTCAACGCCGGTCTCACTGGCATCGCCCTCTTCGAGACCTGCGCGACCGGTCGCAATGCCTTGGGCGGCGAGCGCAACCAGGCCTTCCAGCGGGACTGCGACCTGATCATCGTTGGCTCGGTGGACGATGTCGCCGGCTCTGCGGCGGCGCTGGGGCAGTTGACCTCGGATCAGATCGCGGCGCAGAACTCCGCGGCCGGCCGCGTCGCCGGTCTCGGCGTCGCGGTGGTGCAGGGTCGCCTGGAGCGCCTGCGCGTGGCCGATCGGGGCCTTGGCGTCGATTGGGAGCGGGTCGCGGCTAGCCGCACCCCGGGCGGCGGCGGTGCGGCCAGCGCCGATCTCGGCTTCGGGCGCTTCGGTGCCTTCTTCAGCGTCGATTACGCGACCGGCGACGAAGACAGTTCGCGCTTTCAACCCGGTTACGACTTCGACCGCTGGTCGTTCCTCGCCGGTCTCGATTACCGCTTTACCCCGGAACTGGTGGCCGGACTGGCGGTCCGTTACGAAGACAGCGAGTATGACTTCGATCATCACCGTGGCCGCATGACCGGCGACGCCTGGGGTGTGCTCGGCTACGCGAGCTATAACCTGCCGAACGGCGTCTTCGTGGACGGCACCCTAGGCTACGCCAGTACCGATTACAGCCTGCGCCGGCAGATCAACTACAACATCGGCGGTAGCATCGCCTCTCAGGTGGCCCGCTCCGATCCCAGCGCCGATGTCTGGAACGTGAACATCGGCGCCGGCTACAACTGGCAGCAGGGCCCCTGGACCATCACCCCGGCGCTGCGCGTGAATTATCTCAGCAACGATGTAGACGGCTATCAGGAGCGCATGTCCAACCCAACAGGCACGGGCGGCAGCATGGCCATGAACATCGCCTCCAATACCTACGACTCCCTGACCTCGGACCTGAGCGTGCAGGTCGCTCGGGCAATCAGCCATCGCGCCGGTGTGTTCGTGCCGCACCTGCGGCTGGGTTGGATTCACGAATTCGACAATGATCAGCAACAGGTCGGCGCGCGCTTTGTCAACGATATCAACCAGCAACCGCTGGTGGTGCTGACCAATGCGCCGGATCGGGACTACATGGAACTCGGTGTCGGAATTTCGGCCCAGTTCCCCCAAGGCCGTTCCGCCTTCCTGTCCTACGGTACCCTGCTGGGCTATCGGGACGTGACCTACCATGGCATCAGCGCGGGTTTCAGGCTGGAGTTCTGAGCCCACGCCCAACCTCACCGAGAGGCGGACGCAGATGACCGACCCGCACCCCCGTTACCGGAGCGTCTCCCGGCTGTTGCCGCCCCTGTTGATGGTCCTGTTGGCGGCGAGCCTGCTCGCCGCCTGCGCGGCCCCGGCGGGCGGGCCGGGGCTGGCCGGCCTGCCTGACGATGCCACCCTGGCCGAGGGGATCGATCAGTTCGTGCTGGTCGACTGCATGCTACCGGGTCAGGTGCGCCGCCTCGGGACCATGGCCACCTACGTAACTGCGCGCCGCCATACCAAGACCACGCGCCGGGATTGCGAGATCCGCGGTGGGGAGTACGTCCTCTTCGACCGCGCCGACTACAGTGCCGCCCTGGCCACCTTGTTGCCCAAGGCCCGCGCCGGCGATCCGGTGGCCCAGACCTACGTCGGCGAGATCTACGAGAAGGGCCTGGGCCTGCCGGGACCGGACTACGCCAATGCAGCAACCTGGTATCGACAGGCCGCCGCTAGCGGCCATGCCCCGGCCCAGACCAGCCTCGGTGCCCTTTACGAACGCGGTCTCGGGGTGCCTCGGGACCCAGTACGTGCCCTAGACCTCTATCGCCAGGCCGCCGGCCTTACTGAGGACCGCCTGATCTTCGAGTCACAGCTTGAGCAGGAACGGGCGGCATTTCGCCGCGAGCTGGCCCTGCGCAACCAGGTGGCGGCCTCCCTGCGCCGGCAACTAAGCAATACTCAGGCGGCCCTGCAACGGGCTGGCAGCGAGGCCGATCGGGCCGCCCTGCAGGCGCGCTACGACCAGCAGCGGCGCGCCCTGGAGGCGCAGCGCCGGGAGGCGCGTAGCGATGCCGACCGGCGTCAGCGGGAACTCCAGGCGGCGCGTACCCTCAAGGCGCAGGAGCAAACCCTAGCCGGCACGGCCGGCGGGCGCGCTGCGCAGATCGGCAAGCTGGAACTGGTGCGCCAAGAGCAATATCAGGCCGCAACAGCGGCGGCCGATCGCCTCGCCGGCCCGCCCTGATCGCCCCGCGTCCGTCCTGAACCGCCCGTTATTCGACAGCGGCCGGGGTCGTATCGGGTTCGCGCACCAGCCGCAGCCCGATGAAGCTATAGCGCGACTCAGGGAACGCGCGGTCCCGATAGGCCGCGCGCAAGGTGTCCGGGCCGCTGAACCAGGAGCCACCCCTGACCACTCGGGGGGCGGACGATTCACGCCCGCTACAATCGGCCTCGGCCCCCTCATAGCGACTTGAATAGGCCGAGCAGGTCCACTCCGCCGCGTTGCCGAGCATGTCCTCGAGACCCCAGGGGTTGGCTCGGTAGCTGCCCACTGGGGCCAGCCAGGTATGGCCATCGTCGCAGGGAAAGCCGCCGTGCCAGGAGTTGCCCTCGTCGGCCACATTGGCATATCGGCAGGCGGCCGCCGCGTCGGCCGGCTCCCAGAAGCGTGCCGCCGGGGTGCCAGCACGGGCCGCGAATTCCCACTCGGCCTCGGTCGGCAACCGCAGGCGCGCGCCGGTCACGGCACTGAGCCAGTCGCTGTAGGTCAGGGCATCATGCCAGCTCAGGCAGACCACTGGTTGCGCATCGGCTGGCGCCTGCTGCCGCAGCGGTTGTCGCCAACTGGCCCAGGGCTGATCGCCCCAACCGGCGTCGTCGCCGTCGAGGCTCCAGCAGCCGGCCGCACTGTTGCGCTCGGCATCGGTGAGATAGCCACTGGCCTCGACGAAGCGGCGAAACTCACCCTGGGTCACCTCGCGACGGCCGATCTCGAAGGCCTCCACGCAGACTGTGTGCGGACCCTCGTCATCATCGCGACCGGTCTCGTCGAGCGGGCTACCGATCTCAAAACAGCCTGCCTGAATCTCAACCAGATCGGGCAACGCGGCGACCCGTTGGCTGGCCGCGGCCAGCGCATCGGCCAGGCGCCGCGACTCGGGGTGGTCCGGCAGCAGGTCATGCAGCATCGCCTCGCGCCGCCTGGCCCGAGGCCAGTCTCCGTCTGCGGTGCCCGCGCGGGCCTGGTTAGCCAGCGCCAAGGCCAGGACATCGAGGGCCTCGCGCGCTACCCCCGGTCCCGTCTCCGGGACTTGCGCCAAGCCATCATCGGCGGGTGCCAGGGGCAGCAATGCCTGATAGCAGATGGCCGCCCTGGCCAGGTCGGCATCGGCGACGAGGGCGAAGGTTAGGGCAGCATCGCAGCGGGCCAGCGCCGCGGTGATCGCCTGCGCCTGGTGCAGCCCGCGCGCCAGGCGCTGGAGATCGATCCGCTCCGGGGCCATTGCCAGGGCGTGCTGCGCCAGTTCGGCAGCGGCCGCGAGATCGCCGGTGGTGCGCTGCTCGTCGACCGCCGTGAGCAGTTCGTCCAGACGCGCCTGCTGTTCCCGGCGTTGGGCGATCTCGTCCCGCAGGGCCAGCAGGTCCGGCGCATCGGCTACTTGCCCCAGACCTTGTTCCACCAGGGCCGCGGCCTCTACCAGGTTCCCCGCCGCCAGCCGCGCCCGGGCCTCCGCCAGCAGCTCGGCAGCCCGACGGCGGGCCTGGATGCGGGCGCGGACCAGGGCCTTGAGGTCCAGCAATCCGCGGTGCTCAGGGACCTCCATCAGGCCGCGCTCGATTTGCCCGAGACCGGCATCCAAGGCATCCCCGGCGAGCAGGTCCCGCGCCGCCTCGAAGGCGGCCTCAGCGCGCGCGCGCCGTTGTTCCACGAGTTCTGCGGCCAGTTCGCCGCGCAGGGCCTCCAGGTCGGCATCCGCACCCAGGCGCTCGCGTTCACGTTCCAGTAGGACCAGACCGTTGTCCAGCCGGCCCTGCTCGCGCAATCCCTGCGCCCGGGCCAGGGTGTCGTCGATGGCTGCCCGACGCTCCCGGGCCGCCGCCAGGCGACCTTGCAGGGCCAGCAGACCGGGATGCCCCGGGACCAGCAGCAGGCCTGCCTCCAGGCGTTCCCCGGCAGCGTCGAGATCGCCGGCGTCCAGCAGTGCGCTCGCCCGCGCCAGCAGACCCTCGGCCTCGGAGTGGGCCGCGGCGGCCCGCGCGCGCTCCCGCAACTCCCCGCGCAGGGCCAAGAGCCCGGGATGTCGAGCAGCCTGGTCCAGGCCCTCGTCGAGCAGCGCTAGCGCCCCGTCCAGGTCATCGTCCGCCGCCCGCGCCTGGATCTCGGGCACCAGTGCATCCGCGGCCTGCCAGCCAGCAACCCGCTCCCCCAGGGCTGCGAGTCGTGCATCCCCGGGACTGACCTGGAGTCCCAGTTCGATCAGTTCACCGCTGCGGGCCGTCTCGCCGGCGGCGAAGTGCTCGATGGCCAGGCGTTCATAATACGCCGCCGTCCCTGGCCGTCCTTCCGGGGCCTGCGGCAACCCGGCGGCGATGTCGACCGGCGCTGCTGGCGGCTCTAGCCATTGCCACCAGGCCCAACCGAGGGCGGCCCCGATGGTCAAGGCCGCCATCAGCACCACGGGCCAGCGTCGCTGCCGTCTCGGCACCGCTGCCATTGCCGCCGCGGTGGGTGGTGGACCGCCCGGGCGCGTCACTGCGCCGGCGTCGACCCGCGGGGCAGAGGGGATCCGCGCGCCCCTGGAGGAGGGGGCGATCACCCGAGTAGCAGCCCCTGATTCGTTGGCCCGCGCCAGCGCGATGGTCGGCGCTCCCAGCCCGGTCAGAGCGGCGATCAACTGCCCGGCATCGGCGTAACGCTGCGCCGGCTGCTTGGCCACCAGGCGGTCCAGGATGGGCTGAAACGGGGCCAGTTCCGGTGGCAGCGGTGGCACCGGCTCGTTGCATTGTTTGACCGCCAGGGTCATCGGATCGCCGCCGGTAAAGGGCGCCCGGCCGGTCAGGATTTCGTAGAAGACAATCCCCAGGCTATAGAGATCACAACGGGCATCCACCGGCTGCCCGAGGACCTGTTCCGGGCTCATGTACATGGGGCTGCCCATCATTAACCCGGCCTGGGTCAACTGGGTCGCCGCCGGGTCTGCGACATTGACCCGGGCGATACCAAAGTCGGTGAGGACCGGGGTTCCGTCCTGCCGGAACAGGATGTTGTGCGGCTTAATATCGCGATGTACGATGCCGCGCCCGTGGGCATAGGCGAGGGCGCTGGCGATGCCGCGCATCACCTCAAGACCCGGCTCTAGTGCCAGCCCCGCGCGGATGCGCTCGGCTAAGGTGCCGCCGGGTAACAGCTCCATCGAGAAATAGTGATAAGGACCGGCCGAATCGAAATCGTAGATCGTCACGATATGACGATGATGCAGCCGCGCGACGATCCGGCTCTCCTTGATGAAGCGGGCGGTGAAATCGAGGGTATCCTCTTGTCCCGGCTTCAACACCTTGAGCGCCACCTCGCGCTCGAGCCGCTCCTGGCGCGCCAGATAGACCGTCGCCATCCCGCCGGCGCCGAGTTCGCGGATGATGGTATAGCCGGGAATGACCATGGCAATGCGGGTCGGGACTCAGGCTGGCTGGCCGTCGCGACTCGTCTGGCCCGGCACCTGCCGGGGGCCGGACGAACGATGGGCGTTACCCTGGTGCTGCTTGGCGCACTGCTCGCTGGTGCCTGCGCATCCGATCAGTGGTCGACAAGCGGCGGGCCGTCGGTAGAGGTACTCGCTGCGCGGCACGGATTCGGACTGGCATGGATCGATGGGGACGGATTCCGCCACCTGGTCGTCACTCGCTCGGCCCGATCGGGGGCAGGGTGGGGGAGCCGGTGGGAAGACGAGGCGAGAACGGCGCGGCGGCTGCATGTCTATCTGGAGGGGGACGGGCGGCCGTGGGCACATCGCTACAGCGTGGCAAGCGACCCGACCCCGCGCCATGCCCTTGCTCTGCAGCTGATGGCGGTGGACCCAGCGCCCGCTGTGTACGTGGGGCGGCCATGCTATCACGGTGAGGCACGGACGCCACCCTGTACCCCCTGGCATTGGACCCAGGGCCGCTATGGCGACGCGGTGGTGACCTCGCTGGCGGCGGCCATCGACCGGTTTGCCGACCAGGCCGGGGCCAGCGACTTGGTGCTGATCGGCTACAGCGGCGGCGGAGTCCTGGCCATGCTGCTGGCTGAGCGCCTGCCGCAGGTCCGCCTGGTGGTGACCCTGGCCGCCAACCTAGATATCGACGCCTGGTGCGACCTGCACGGGTTCAGTCGCTTGACGGACTCGTTGAATCCGGCACAGCGCCCGTCGCTACCGGCCACGATCCGGCAATGGCACCTGGCCGGCAGCGACGACCGCAACGTCCCGCCGGCGCTGATCCGCCGCGCCCTGGATCGTCAACACGACCACCGTTTCCGGGTGCTGCCGGCAACCGACCACCGTTGCTGCTGGCAGGCCCATTGGCCGGCGCTGCTGCGGGATTTCGGCGTGCCCGATTGGTTTCCCGCGCGGCCGTGTTTAGCATGTTGCTGTCCGACCGCCTGCTT
>REDK01000057.1 GCA_007693535.1 Chromatiaceae bacterium | reverse complement strand
GAGATCACGACGTCGACGTTCTGCTCCTCGGCCAGCGCCCGCGCCGCGCGCACCCGGTCGCGATCGACCCAGACCGGAACCCCGGTACTGCGTGCGAGCAGGATCGGCTCGTCACCCACCACGGATGCGCTGGCGCCCGGGCCCACCAACAGGCTTGCCGGTCCGTTGCGCCGACCATAGCCGCGGCTGACAATGCCGGGCCGGTAGCCTGCGGCCTGCAGGCGCCCCGCGAGCCAGGCGGTCATCGGCGTCTTGCCGCTGCCTCCGACGGTCAGGTTGCCGACGACGATCACCGCCTTCAGCGGCAGGAACACATTGCGCTGCGCTTCTTCCAGCCGCGCGCGCTTCCAGCCTGCAATCCCTGCGTACAGCAGGGACAACGGGAACATCGCGGCGGCGAATGGGCCACGCCGGCTCCATTGCTGCCAAAGCCAGCGCTCTACCACATCCACACCCGGTCCATCAGCGCGGCGAGGTTCTCGTCCACCTGCCGTCGCTCCTCCCAGAACCGGCGACGCGCCGCGTCGCCGCGACTGCGGCGCTGCGCGTCATCGCTGCGCAGTTCCTGCCACTGTGCGATAACCGCAGCCGGATCTTCCAGCGTGGGCGCCGGTATGCCCATGGCGTCGGCCGTGGCACCCAGGCTCACCGCCGAACCGGCGGCCAGCGCCTGCCAGAGCACGTCGCGGCCCGGGTGAGCAAGATGGATGCCATGGGCCGGTCGGCCGGGGCACCCAGGCTCAGCGCCGAACCGCCGGCCAGCGCCTGCCAGAGCACGTCGCGGCCCGGGTGGGCGAGATGGATGCCATGGGCCGCGCTCGCCGCAGCCGCGTACCAACGCGTGTCATCAATGTGCAGCACCGTGCCCCCGGGCAGACTCCCGCGATCCCAGTCGCTCACCTTCAGTGCAGCGGCGGGCGGCGACGCGCCCGCGCTCAGGCTGGCCATCAGGATGTCGTCGCCGGACGCCGGTGAGGTCTGCCATGCGGCCCACCACGCCGGCCACTGCGCGGCGTTGCCATGCCACCACCACAGGCGCCGCGAGTCGGCCCCCGCGAGGCTACGCAGGACCACATCCGCCTGCGCTTCGGCAAAGCGGGCCTGCGGGTCCGCCGCCGGCAGCAACTGCTCGGCCGTTCCGGATTGACCCCAGGCTTCCTGCCCTGCGGAGGATACTGGCCAGCCAGCGGCAACGGGCGCGTTCGCGGCGCTGCCCACGACCGCGACCGGGGCCAGGGTTCTGCGCAGCAGGTTCTCCGGGGGCGTTGATTCCGCGACGATGATTCCGCAGGGCTGAAACCGACCCAATACCCGGGTAACGACCCGCGGCCGGTCGCAGGGACCGTACCCGATGCCGATCTTGGGCCAGGGCTGCAGCATCCGGGGAAGACGCTGCGGATCGTCCTGTTCGAAGGTCAGCACCACCCGGACATCGCGCCGACGGTCGCGCACTGCGCCGAGCAATTCCACGCCGAGGCGCAGCGAATCCAGTCCGGCGCCGGCCTTGATCCAGACCACGCGACCGCGACCCTCGGGTGGACTCAGGAAACCGAGCCGCGCGCGCGCACGATGCCCTTCGCCCGCGCGGTAATCGCGCAGCACCGCTCGCCAAACCCGCCAGAACGAAGCACCGTAGCCGGGATCGGGGTTCATGCAATGGCTCCGGGGCAGCTATCGTCCGCGGGGACCAGACGCTCGACGGTGGCCACGGCGCTGGCACTGGCACTGGTGCGGACGCAGCCGGTTGTGCCGGGGACTACCATCCGGCCCCGGGCACCGAATCGGACCGCAAAAAGGGCCGGTATCTGGCGCTGCGGATCAATCGGCATCGGCCGTATGCCCGATGGTGGCAATCGACACCGCGCTGACGCCCAGACGGCCGACCACGTCCAGCGCCGTGACCACGGACTGGTGCCTGGCATTGGCATCGGCGCGGATCAGTACCGGATCACCGGGGCGATCGGCGAGCGCCTGTTCCACCGCACGCTCCAGGGTTTCGGGGCGCCGGTTCACCAGCTCGCGCCCATCGACGTAATACTGCCCCTCGGCATCGATCAGGATGTCGACCCAGGCGCGCTCGGTCACCACCGCCTCACGGTCCGCCGACGGCAGCTGCAGCTGGATGTCGGCATGCCGGTCAAAGGTGGTCGAGACCATGAAGAAGATCAGCAACAGGAACACCACGTCGATCAGCGGGGTGAGGTTGATCCCCGCCTCGTCGTTGCGTGGCCTGCGAAAATTCATGCACTGATCCCGGTGGCGCTGCGCTCGCCGTGGATCATCTCGACCAGTTTCACCGCCTCCATTTCCATTTCCAGAACCAGTTCGTCGACGCGGCCCCGGAAGTAGCGGTGGAAGATCAGCGTGGGAATCGCGACGCCGATTCCGGCGGCGGTGGTGACCAGCGCCTGCGAGATGCCGCCGGCCAGATCCCGCGGACTGCCGACGCCAATATCGGTAATCACGGTGAACACTTCGATCATGCCCACCACAGTGCCGAGCAGTCCCAGCA
>REDK01000032.1 GCA_007693535.1 Chromatiaceae bacterium | reverse complement strand
TCGTCCACCTCGACATACAGCGGGAAGGTGACGTCGTGGCGCATCAGCTCGAAGTGCGGGTGATCGAGCAGGTGCTTGACGTTGTCCTTGGTGCCGGTGAAGAAGTTGTCGACGCAGAGCACGTCGTGACCGGCCGCGAGCAGGCGGTCGCACAGGTGCGGGTCCGAGGAAGCCGGCGCCGCCGGTGACGAGGATGCGTGCTCTCAGGGCGACAGGCGGGACGCTGTTGGCGATGGCCGGGAATGATACGGGTATTTGGGTGTTGTGGTGTTGGTCTTTGCCGGCGGTGTTGGTTGGGCGAGATAAGCTGGGCTGGCTTTGCGGTGGCGGGCGGCGGGGGCTGCGCGCTGTGGTGGATGGGTTGGGGCCCGGTAGAATGGGCACGGTGTTTGCCCACACGCGCAACGCGTCAACAGCAAACCGGTGCGCAACCTGCGGTCGTCGCACACCTTACCCGATAGCCTTCTCCTTCGCCGCAGCCAACACCGGCCAGCCAACCCGCCTGCAATCGACGGTGCTGTATCGACGTTTACTCATGGGTTTCGCCGGAACTGAGATATGAGATAACCGATGAGCGTGGAATTGTTGAAGGAAACGATCAAACGGGAATTGCCCGGTTTGTTACGGGACGATCCGGCGTTGCGTGCCTATATTCTGGATCTGCCCCGACAGGAATACGCTGGGCGGACGGAGACTCGAGATCGGTTTTACAAGCAACGGCATCAACGGAGCGCGAACCGGCTGATCGTGATTTCGCCGATGATCGATGCGCAGGCACGGAAGGTAGCGGAGCGGCTGGGGATCGAGACCTACGGCGATTCAACCGAGGTGGAGATGTTATAAGGCCTGCTGTCGCCTTGACAATGGAGCAGGCGAAATGGGGACCCGTCGGGTGGGTCAGCGAGGCGCATCCAGCGTTCTTGAGATCAGGAACCGGGGATCACCAGCTCCTGCCCCACGTCGATGCGGTCCCCGTGGAGCTGGTTGGCGCTGCGCAGGCTCTGTACCGGCACCCGATAGGACTGAGCGATCCCGGACAGGGTCTCGCCGTGGCTGATGCGATGGCGGCGTTCCCCACCACCACCACCGGCCCGGGCAAAACGGGTCTCGGGGGGTGGGTAGGCAGAGAAATATTCGACGATGCCGGCCAGGATCGCCTCGGCCAGACGCTCCTGATGTCGCGGATTGCGGAGGCGCCGCTCTTCTTCCGGATTAGAGATGAAGGCGGTCTCGACCAGCAGCGAGGGGACATCGGGAGATTTCAGCACCACGAAGCCGGCCTGCTGAACCCGTGGGTTATGCACCTCGCCGGCGATCCGTAGGCGCCCCAGCACGCGTTCGGCGGCCAGCCCGCTGTGCTCGATGGTCGCGTTCTGGGTCATATCCAGCAGCACGCTAGCCAGGCTGTCCTGGCGCTCCCGCAGGTCGAGCCCGCCGATCATGTCGGCGCGGTTCTCGCGCTCCGCCAGCCAGCGGGCCGCCTCGCTGGTGGCCTCGCCATGGGCCAGGGTGAACACCGAGGAGCCGCGTACCCGCGGGTCCTTGAAGGCATCGGCATGGACCGAGACGAACAGGTCGGCACGCGCGGCGCGTGCCAGCTCGATGCGCTGCCGCAGGCCGACGAAATAGTCACCATCGCGGATCAGCACCGCCCGCATCCCCGGATGGGCATCGATGCGCACCGCCAAACGGCGCGCCACCGACAGGGTGATGGCCTTTTCGTGGGTGCCGCCGGGACCGATCGCCCCCGGGTCCTCGCCACCATGGCCGGCATCTACTGCCACCACCACCTCGCGCACTTGCTGGCCATCGGCGCCGCTCGCGGAACGTCGCACCGGCCCGGCAGCGGCGGCCTGGCGCGGGGCCAGTTCTACGACCAGCCGGTGGCCATAGGTCTCGTTGGGCGGGAGCAGGAAGCTGCGTGCCCGCACCGGCTGCTTGAGGTCCAACACGATGCGCAGATCGGTCCCGTCGCGCACCCCGCTGCGTAGGCCTGCCACCAGCGGATCATCGGCCGCAGCCAACGGCAGTCCGCCCAGGAGGTCGGCCCGGGCCAGATCGATGACCAGCCGGTTCGGGTCGGCCAGGGGAAAGATACGATGCTCGACCGGGCTGTCGATATCCACCACCAAGCGGGTCTGATGCGGGGCGCTCCACAGCCGCGCCTCCTCCACCCGCACCGACGTCGCCGCCACGACTCGTGTCGTCACCGCCGCTGCCGACAACAGCATCAATCTGACCGCGACCCGCCTGTTCATGTCCCCCTCGGCGCCTGCATGCCGCGACGCCCACGGCTTGGATTCACCCATTTGATCTTGCCTTACAGCATAGCCGAGTGAGCCTGCCATTCCAAGGCAGCCCAGTTGGTTGCAGCGGCTTGTTGAGCCGGCGCTTGACATGCTGGCGCGGCCCCATGGTGAGCACTGTAGGGCCTCCCGCGGGTGGATGCTGCCGGTCGACGGCACGGCAGATCGGCCTTGACCTTCAGCACCGGGTACCCGCCGCCAGCGCGGTCAGGACCGCCTGCCAGGCCGGGGCGGCGGTCAACGTCAGCCGGCGCCCGTTGCCAGCATAGTCGAGCTGCACCCGCAGGTCGGCCGCCGGCAGCGCCCCCGCGCCGCGCTCGGGCCATTCGATCAGCAGCAGCGAGCGGCCGTCGAGCAGGTCGGCGAGGCCCAGGTACTCGAGTTCACCGGCGTCGCCGAGGCGGTACAGGTCCAGGTGCCAGACCGGCGGGGTCAGCGTCTCGTAGGGCTCGATCAGGGTGTAGGTGGGGCTGCGCACCGGCCCACGATGCCCCAGCGCGTGCAGCAGCCCGCGCACTAGGGTGGTCTTGCCCACGCCCAGCTCGCCCTGCAGATAGATCACCCCGGGGCGCCCGGCCAGTGCCGCGGCCAGCCGCCCGCCCCAGGCGTGCTGGGCGGCTGCGTCCGGGAGGCTGACAACGATGCCGGCGCCGCCGGGGGCACTCATCGGGACGCTCATCTGGGCGCTCATCTGGCCGCTGGACGGGGCGCTTCGGTGCTGGCCAGCACCGCGCGCACGGACTCGATCAGGTCCGAGGCGAGCAGCCCGCGCTGCCCGTCGCGGGCGGCCCGGTCGCCCGCCGCGGCGTGCAGGCAGACACCGGCACTGGCGGCCGGCTCGAGCAGAGCCGCCACTGGCTCATCGGGTCCAGCGCGGCCGCGGGCTTGAGCGATCAGGGCGGCGATGATGCCGGTCAGCGCATCGCCCATGCCGGCGGTCGCCATGCCCGGATTGCCATCGGTGCAGACCGCGGGGGAATACGAGCCCGGCCCGCGCACCAGGCTGCCGGCGCCCTTGAGCACCACTGTGCCGCCGTAGCGCGCCTGCAATGCAGCCACCGCGGCGAAGCGGTCGGACTCCACCGTGGCAACGCTGGCGCCGAGCAGCCGGGCCGCCTCCCGGGGATGCGGGGTCAACACCCAATCATCGCGGCGCCCGGCCCGGTCCGGGGCCAGGGCCAGCAGGTTCAGCGCATCGGCATCCACCACCAATGGTCGCCCCAGGGTCAGGGCCGCGGCGAGCAGGCCCTGCGCCCAATCGTCCTGTCCCAGACCGGGGCCGATGGCAATCACGTCGGCGCGCGCGGCCACCGTGGCCAATCCGGCCGGGTCGCCGAGCGGCTGTACCATCAGTTCCGGACAGGTCAGGTTGACCAGCGCGGCATGCGCCGGATGGGTGGCGACGGTGACCAGCCCGGCACCAGCACGCAGGGCCGCGGCCCCGCACAGGCGCACCGCCCCGCTCATGCCCGGCGCCCCGCCCAGCACCAGGACGTAGCCGCATTCGCCCTTGTGCGTGCCCGGGCGGCGCGGCGGCAGGCGTGGCCCCTCGCGCGCCCAGTCGATCCGCCGGGCCGACAGGATCTCGGTGGCGTAGATCGCCGCGGGCACCCGCAGCCCGGCGAAGTGGACCCGGCCGGTCTGATCGGGGCCGCAGCCGGTGAACAGCCCCTGCTTGAGACCAATGAAGCTGATGGTCGCCGCCGCTCGTACCGCCACCCCGAGCACCTGGCCGGTGTCGGCATCCAGGCCGGAGGGCAGGTCCAGCGCCAGCACCGGTGCCGAGCTGGCATTGCAGGCGGCGATCGCCTCCGCCCAGCGACTGGTCACCGGGCGCTGCAGCCCGGTGCCGAGCAGAGCATCGCAGATGAGATCGCAGTCCCGCGGCAACCCGGCATACGGCGCCGTGCTGCCGCCGACAGCGGCGTAGGCCTGCGCGGCGGTCAGCGCGGCCCCGTGCAGTCGGGCATGATCGCCGCATTGCAACAGCCGCACCTGCCAACCCGCGGCCAAGGCCAGGCGCGCGACGACGTAGCCGTCGCCGCCGTTGTTGCCGGCCCCGGCCAGCACCACCAGCCGCCGCGCCCCCGGCCAGCGGGCGCGCAGCAGGGCAAAGGCAGCCGCCCCGGCCCGCTCCATCAGGACCTCGCCGGGGATGCCGTGACGCTCGATCGCCACCGCATCCAGGGCACGCACCTGGGCAGCCCGATAGAGGGCGTGCGGGAGACGGTCGGTCATGGGCAGGGAACGGGACAATGGGTCCTCCGAGAATCTGATCGTGACCTGCCGGACCGGCCAGAATCGCAACCGGCACCGGCACTTGCAAACACGCTGAAGCGATCAACTGCGCTGTTGCAGATGATTGGCCATCTCTGGCCTAAAATCACTGCAAAATAAAGTTTCGATTCTTTCCTATTCTGCATGCGCTTCGTGGTGAAAAGGTCTCCTGCCCATGGTTTACCAAGCCCCCCACAGTCTCCCTGTCCGCCCCAGCGATGACGGCGCCGCGGCACCCGCGTCGCGTCCCGATCCGGCGGCCCTGGTGGGGCTGATACGCACCTGGGGGCAGGTGCTGGGCTTCCAGCAGGTGGGCATCGCCGATTGTGATCTGAGCCAAGCCGAGACGCACCTGGCGCACTGGCTGGCCGCCGGTCTGCACGGCGAGATGGCCTATATGGCCCGCCATGGCGAGCGGCGCAGCCGCCCGGCGGCGCTGGTGCCGGGCACCCGCAGCGTGATCTCGGTGCGGATGGACTATCTACCCGAACCGCCGGCGGCCATGCACGCCGCCCTCGCCGATCCGACCACGGCCTTCATCTCCCGCTACGCCCTCGGACGCGATTATCACAAGGTCCTGCGCCGCCGCCTGGCGCGACTGGCGGCACGCATCGCCGCGCACATCGGCCCGTTCGGCCATCGGGTCTTCGTCGATTCCGCCCCGGTGCTGGAGAAACCCCTGGCGCAGAAGGCCGGTCTCGGCTGGATCGGCAAACACAGCAATCTGATCCACCCCCGCGCCGGCTCCTTCTTCTTTCTCGGCGAGATTTACTGCGACCTCGCCCTGCCGCCAGACGCCCCGGGCCGCGACCATTGTGGGCGCTGCCAGGCCTGCATCGCAATCTGCCCAACCGCAGCCATTGTTGCCCCCTATGTCGTCGACGCCCGCCGCTGCATCAGCTATCTGACCATCGAACATCCCGGTCCGATCCCGGCGGCCCTCCGCCCGCTGCTCGGCAACCGCATCTACGGCTGCGACGACTGCCAGTTGGTCTGCCCCTGGAATCGCCACGGCCGCACCAGCACCGAGCCCGACTTCCAGCCCCGTCATGGCCTCGACACCGCCAGCCTGATCGCGTTGTTCGGCTGGGACGAGGCCGAGTTCCTGGCCCGCACCGAGGGGTCGTCGATCCGCCGCATCGGTCATCAGCGCTGGCTGCGCAACCTTGCCGTTGCCCTCGGCAATGCCCCGCCCACCCCGCCGGTGCGCAGCGCCCTGCTGGCGCGCCAGCGGCACCCCAGCGAACTCGTCCGCGAGCATGTGGACTGGGCCCTGCGCCACCTGGCCGCTGCTGTTGGTGGCGCCCCGCGCGCAGACCCTTCGGTATGACCTCCCGAGGTGCGATTGCATGTCCGCTTCCTCTCCGTCTCATCCCGCGCCCAACCCCGGATCCGATCCGCAAGCTGCCCTCATGGCCGATGACCTGTCTTGCCTCGCTAGCGCGCTCGGCGAGCGCCTCGCCGCCGCCGGACTGGCCCTGGTCACCGCCGAATCCTGCACCGGCGGCTGGATCAGTAAGGTGCTGACTGACATCCCCGGTAGCAGCGCCTGGTTCGAGCGCGGCTTCATCACCTACAGCAATGCCGCCAAGCTGGAGCTGCTCGGGGTGGCAGCGCCGACTCTCGCCAACCACGGCGCGGTCAGCGAGCCAGTCGCACGAGCGATGGCCGCCGGCGCCCTGGCCCACAGCCAGGCGCAGGTGGCGCTCGCGGTCACCGGCATCGCCGGCCCCAGCGGCGGCAGTGCGGACAAACCGGTCGGGCTGGTCTGCTTCGGCTGGGCCTGGCCAGGCGGCGCAGCGAGCGCGACCCAACAGTTTGCCGGCGACCGCGAACAGGTGCGTCACCAGGCGGTCGCTGTCGCCCTGCAACGTCTACTGGTCGTGTTCGCCGATGACCGATGAACGGCTGTTCTTCGCTCTGTGGCCAGCGCCGGCGCTGCGCGATGCCCTGGTCACCGCACGCGCGGCGCTGCCCGGGGCGCCTGGGCGACTCAATCATCCCGACGATCTGCATCTGACCCTGGTCTTCATCGGCGCAGTAGCCGACTCCAACCGCGACTGCATCCTGGCCGCCGGTGCCGCGGTGCAGGCCAACGCCTTCACGCTGACCTTGACTGAACTCGGAGACTGGTCGCGCGGGCGCGGCGGCAGTCTGCGCTGGTGTCGGCCGACCCGGATACCGCCGGCGCTGCCGGCGCTAGCGCAGTGCATCGAGCAGGGCCTGCTGCGCTGCGGCATCGCCCCGGAGAAGCGCCGCTACCGGCCCCATGTCACCCTAGCGCGCAAGGCGCCGCCGTTATCGCGCCGGCCATTGCCGCTGCCACTGACCTGGCCGGTGCACGACTTCGTGCTGGCGGCGAGTCGGTCGGGGCGACGCCCGGCCTACGAGATCCTGCAGCGCTTCGCGCTGGCAGTGGGCGCTGCCGGGCTGTGCTAACCTTGCGGCCTTATGCGCCGCCGGTCGGCCCGGCGGGCGTGACCGATCCGCACCCGCCCCGGAGCAACGATGGACGAGAACCGCAAGAAGGCGCTGGCCGCGGCGCTGACTCAGATCGAGAAACAGTTCGGCAAGGGCTCGGTGATGCGCATGGGCGACGCCGGGGCCATCCCCAACATCGAGGCCGTCTCCACGGGCTCGCTCGGGCTGGACGTGGCGCTGGGCATCGGCGGCGTGCCGCGCGGGCGTGTCGTGGAAGTCTACGGCCCCGAGTCCTCCGGCAAGACGACCCTGACCCTGCACGTGGTCGCCGAGGTGCAGAAGCTCGGCGGCACCGCCGCCTTCGTCGATGCCGAGCACGCCCTTGACCCCGCCTACGCCGAGAAGCTCGGCGTCAACATGGACGAACTGCTGGTCTCCCAGCCTGACACCGGCGAGCAAGCCTTGGAGATCACCGACATGCTGGTGCGCTCCAACGCGGTGGACCTGGTGGTGGTGGACTCGGTCGCGGCTCTTACCCCCAAGGCCGAGATCGAGGGCGAGATGGGCGACTCCCACGTCGGCCTGCAGGCGCGGCTAATGTCGCAGGCCCTGCGCAAGCTCACCGCCAACATCAAGCGCTCCAATGCCATCGTCATCTTCATCAATCAGATCCGGATGAAGATCGGCGTCATGTTCGGCTCGCCGGAGACCACCACCGGCGGCAACGCGCTCAAGTTCTATGCCTCGGTGCGCCTGGACATCCGCCGCACCGGGGCGATCAAGAAGGGCGACGAGGTCATCGGCAACGAGACTAAGGTCAAGGTGGTCAAAAATAAGGTCGCCCCGCCCTTCAAACAGGTCAGCTTCGACATCCTCTATGGCGAGGGCATCTCACGCGAGGGCGAGATCATCGACCTCGGCGTTGCCAACAATGTGATCGACAAGTCCGGTGCCTGGTACAGCTACGGCGGCAACCGCATCGGCCAAGGCAAGGACAACGTGCGCGTCTATCTGAAAGAGAACCCGGACCTCGCCGCCGAGATCGAGGCCAAGGTGCGCGCCATCCTGCTGCCGCCGGTCAAACCCCGTGCCACGGCCGAGGCCGAGGGCAAGGCGGAGAAACGCCCCGGCCCATCCGCGGCACCGCTCACCGACGCCGGGGCCTAGGCTATGATCGAGCGGTTGTATGTCCATAACTTCCGCTGCCTGGAGAACTTCGAACTCGACCTGTCGGCGCGCCCCTCGGCTTTGCTGATCGGCAAGAACGGCGCTGGCAAGTCCACCGTGCGGGCCGCCTTCGAACTCCTACAACAGATCGGGCAGGGTACCAACCGGCTTGGGCGGCTGGTTGTAGCCAGCGACTTCGCCCGCGCTCGGGCCGATCTCCCGATGCGCTTTGAACTCAACGCACGGATTGGCGCCGCCCGGTTCCGCTACGATCTCGCGCTGGAGTTACCGCCCGGGTTTCGCGAGGTACGTATCGCCGAGGAACAACTGCGTGTCGATGGCCAGGTCATCTTCGAACGCGATCGCGCCCAGGTCTCAATGCCAACCGTGAACGGCGGTGCCGGTGCCCGCTTTCTGGTCGATTGGCACCTGGTCGCGCTGCCGGTGGTGCAGGATCATTCCCACGGTGATCTGCTGGAGCGCTTCAAGCAGTGGCTTGCGCGGATGTTGATCCTCGCCCCGGTGCCGAGCCTGATGTCCGCCGATGCGCGCACCGAGGCCCCAGCGCCGCTGCCGTCCTGCGCCAACTTCGGCGACTGGCTGAGCGGACTGCTCAACCCGGCCCCGGCGGCGGTGCGCTCGTGCTGGCGCAAAGCCGGGCGCAGGGACCGGTCGTCTGCTTCTGGGACGAACCCGACACGCACCTCGCCCTGGCCGAGGTCGGCCACTTCGTCAGCGATCTGCGCCGGATCGCTCAGGACGGGTCGCAGTTCATTGCCACCTCTCACAATCCCCAGGTCATCCGGCATTTTTCCAACGAGACCACGCTCCTGCTCTGGCGCGACAGCCACCTGGAGCCGACCCGAGTGCGGCCGCTGAGCGAGATCGAGATCCGGGGCGACCTGATCGATGCCATCCTTTGCGATGAACTCGAACCGTGAGCATTAACAGGTACCAGAAGCACATCCTGGTTCTACCCGAAGATGATGCCAATCGCCAGCTTGCCGTCGGGTTCGTTCAGCATCCGACCGTGCGTCCTCGTTCGCTCCAGATCCTTGGCCCCGCGGGGGGCTGGCCGGCCCTGCGGGACCAATTGCACCATCAGCAGCTGCCCGGTTTGGCGCGTTTCCAGAACCGGCAGCTGCTCTTGCTCTGCGATTTCGACGAGCGCCCGACCAGGCGCGCTGAGGTGCTTGGCGAACTCCCCGCGACAGCGGCCCAACGCGTCTTCGTCGTCGGCGTCTGGTCCGAGCCGGAAGACTTGCGCACGGCCCTGGGCCACCGCGGTCTGGAGGCGATTGGACAAGAGCTTGCCGATCACTGCTGCCAACCCGATCCGCACGCGGAGGCATTGTTCGAACACCCGTTGCTGCGCTACAACCGCGATGAGGTCGCGCGCATGGCAAAATGCCTGCGGCCGTTCGTCATCGCTGGTGCCGGCTGCCGCTGACCCTGCCGGCAGATGCCCAAGAGACCGGCCCCGCGCGCGATGACCAGGACCGACTCACCCGATGACGGCACCATGGCGGCACCGCCGCCGAGCGCCCCGGCCGCCGAGATCCGTGATCGGGCGCTGAAACTGCTGACCAACCGCGAGCACAGCCGCGCGGAACTCGCCCGCAAGCTTGGCGCGCGCGGCTATCCGGCCCCGGCCATCGAGGCGGTGCTCGACGGGCTCATCGCCGACGGGCTGCTCGATGAATCGCGCCTGCTGGCCGCCTATGTCGCCGAGCGCCTGGAGAAGGGCTTCGGGCCGCTGCGCATCCGCGCGGAGTTGCAGGGTAAGGGACTTTCGGACGCTCGGATCAGTCCCTACCTCGATCTGGACGAGGAGACCTGCCTGGCGCGGATGACGGCCGCACGGGCGCGCCGCTTCGGCCCCGTGCAGCCCGCCGACCGTGCCGAACTGGCGCGCCAGGCGCGTTTCCTGGAGTATCGCGGGTTTCCCAGCCACCTGATCGCCCGGCTACTCGATATCGATCACTGAGCCGGGCGCCATGCCCGCGCTGGAGCAGCCCATCGCGGCGCCCGCACCGGCCGCCTTGCATGCCCATCCTGCCCCGACCGCCCGAGCCCCTGTTGCCATGAAGAGCAGTGCCGAACTCCGTAGTGCCTTTCTCGATTTCTTTGCCGAGCGCGGCCATGCGATCGTGGATAGCAGCCCGCTGGTGCCGGGCAATGATCCCACCCTGCTGTTCACCAACGCCGGCATGGTGCAATTCAAGGACGTCTTTCTCGGCCGCGAGCGCCGCCCCTATCAACGCGCGGTCAGTTCACAGCGCTGCGTGCGCGCCGGCGGCAAGCACAACGACCTCGAAAACGTCGGCTATACCGCCCGCCATCACACCTTTTTCGAGATGCTGGGGAATTTTAGCTTCGGCGATTATTTCAAGCGCGAGGCGATCGGCTATGCCTGGTCGTTCCTGACCGAGGTGCTGGGGCTGCCCCCGCAACGGCTGTGGGTGACCGTCTTCACCGATGATGACGAGGCGGCGGCGATCTGGCTGGACGAGATCGGCATCGATCCCGCCCGCTTTTCCCGCTGCGGCGAGAAGGACAATTTCTGGTCGATGGGCGAGACCGGCCCCTGCGGTCCCTGCTCGGAGATCTTCTACGACCACGGCCCGGCGATTGCCGGCGGACCGCCTGGCACGGCCACTGCCGACGGCGACCGCTATGTCGAGATCTGGAACCTGGTCTTCATGCAGTACGACCGCGCTGCCGACGGCACCCTGACCCCGCTGCCGCGGCCGTCGGTGGACACCGGCATGGGCCTGGAACGCTTGGCGGCGGTCCTGCAGGGGGTGCACAGCAACTATGAGATCGACCTGTTCCAGGCCCTGATCCGCCGCGCTGCCGAGGTCACCGGGTGCGCGGACCGCGACGACAAGTCGCTGCGGGTCATCGCCGACCATATCCGCTCTGCCGCCTTCCTGATCATCGACGGGGTTACCCCCGGCAACGAGGGGCGCGGTTACGTGCAGCGACGGATCATCCGCCGCGCCATCCGCCACGGCTATCAACTGGGCCAGCACGCGCCCTTCTTCTACCGCCTGGTCGAGACCCTGGCGGCGGTGATGGGCGATGCCTATCCGGCCCTGCGGGCCAGGCGCGAGCAAATCGAGCGCGTCCTGCGCACCGAGGAGGAGCGCTTCGCCGATACCCTGGAGCAGGGCCTGCGCATGTTCGAGGAGGCCGTCGCCGGGCTGACCGGCGGGGTCATCCCCGGCGAAACCGTCTTCCGTCTCTATGACACGTTCGGCTTCCCCGCCGACCTGACCGCCGACATCGCCCGCGAGCGCGGCCTGGCCCTGGATCTGGCCGGATTCGAGCAGGCGATGGCGGCGCAGAAGGAGCGCGCCCGGGCCGCTAGCCAGTTCGGCGCCGCCCATGGCCTGGAGATCGACCTCGACGGCGAGACCGATTTCGTTGGCTACGAAGGGCTGGAAGACGTGGGCACCGTGGTCGGCCTCTATGCCCGCCGCGGCGATGGCCAGGGCGAGGCACGCGACCGCCTGGACACCGGCGAGGCCGGCATCGTGGTGCTCGATCTGACCCCCTTCTATGCCGAGTCCGGCGGTCAAGTCGGCGACCGCGGCCTGCTGCTGGCCGAGGGCGTGCGCTTCGCGGTCGAGGACACCCAGAAGCAGGGCGGCGTCATCTGCCATATGGGCCACGTGCTGGCGGGTGAACTGGGCATCGGCGAGCAGGTCCAGGCCCAGGTGGATGCCGAGCGCCGCCGCGCCACCGCCCTGCATCACTCTGCCACCCATCTGCTGCATGCGGCGCTGCGCCAGGTGCTCGGCGAGCACGTACAGCAGCGTGGCTCGCTGGTCGGACCGGAGCGGCTGCGCTTCGACTTCTCCCACTACGAGGCGATCGGTGCAGATCAACTGCGCGCCATCGAACGGCTGGTCAACCGCGAGATCCGCGACAACCACACCGTCGAGACGCGCATCATGGACCTCGACGACGCCAAGGCCTCCGGTGCCGTGGCCCTGTTCGGCGAGAAGTATGGGGAGCAGGTGCGGGTCCTGCGCATGGGCGACTTCTCGACCGAACTCTGCGGCGGCACCCATGTCCGCGCGGTCGGCGACATCGGCCTGTTCAAGATCGTCAGCGAGGGCGGCATCGCCGCCGGGGTCCGCCGCATCGAGGCAGTCGCCGGGGAGCCGGCCCTGGCCTGGGTCGAGGACGCCGAGTCGCGCCTCGCCCACATCGCCGAGCTGGTGCGGGGCAGCGGCAGCGACGTGGACAGCAAGGTGGCGCAGATGGTCGAGCGCGCGCGCCGGCTGGAGAAGGAACTGGAGCAACTCAAGGCCAGACTGGCCACCACCGTCGGCGGCGATCTGGCCGAGCACGCGGTCGAGATCGCTGGTATCAAGGTGCTGGCAGCACAGCTCCAGGGCGCTGATCCCAAATCCCTGCGTGAGGCGCTGGACCGCCTCAAGGACCGGCTGGGTTCCGGGGTGCTGTTGCTGGCCAGCGAGGCCGATGGCAAAGTCAGCTTGATCGCCGGCGTTACCAAGGATCTGACCGCCCGCTTTCAGGCCGGCGATCTGGTCAAGGAGGCCGCCGCCAAGGTCGGCGGCCGCG
>REDK01000083.1 GCA_007693535.1 Chromatiaceae bacterium | reverse complement strand
GCGCCGACGCCTACCGGGGGCCGCTCGGCCTCGCTCCGCTCTCCTTGCCTCGCGGGATCGACATTCCGCGCATCCTGATCGTTCCCAAGGGCGAGGTCCGCTCGGGATTCAAGCCCTTCACGCTGGATCTGGCGACCTTGCGATACGCGCCGGTCTCCGACGAGCTATGGGTCCAACACCTGCGTACGGGGCAACTGGACGTGGTGGCTCTGGGGCGCGGCGGCTTCGAAGAAGCCCGGTTGGAAGACTACCTGGTCAGCGGCCTCATCGACTTCGACGACATCTCCTACGATGACCACGCGGACCTTCTTTATGATCTGGCCGGGCAGACCGTCCAGCACTTTCTGAGCTATCTCACCGAAGACGACACACGCAAGGTGCTGCGCTGCTACCAGCAGCCCATCGCCGCCTTCATTCATTCGCAGATGCAACAGCATTGGTTCGAGCAGACCGACGAGGGTCATGAAGTCAAGATCAGCAAGGGCTTCACCGAGCTGAAACCGAGCGCCTACAGCTACGCGGTCAAGGAGCCGCCCGCGGACTATCGCGTCTCGCCCGCGGACAAGAGCAACATGAGCCGTTATCTGTTCGGCGGCTTTGAACGCTGTCTGTATCCGGTCCAGAAGTTCGAGTCCGACGCCGAGCGCAAGCTGGCGGTGATCCTAGAGCGGGGGGCCGACAAGTGGTTCAGACCCGCCCGCGGACAATTCCAGATCTACTACCGTGACGGCGCCGACCATCGCGAATACCAGCCCGACTTCGTCGCCGAGACGGACGCGGCCATCTATATGCTTGAGCCGAAGATGCGCAAGGAGATGGCGGATCCGGTGGTGCTCGCCAAGCAAGCCGCCGCGCTGCGCTGGTGTGCCAACGCCTCCGTTCACGCACTCGCCCATGGCGGCAAACCCTGGCGGTACCTGCTGATCCCACACGATGCGATTGCGGAGAACATGACCCTGAGTGGCCTTGCGAGCCAGTTTGGAGAGGACCGTAGGATGTGGTGATGCGAGGAGCCGCATCGCTCACCAACCACCGCCGGCGTGTCCCCGCGAACGATGCGGTTCGTTCCTCACCGCATCCTATGGAATGAGGGGTTAGCCGATCATCTTCCGCACACCTCCCGGGATGGGTCTTCGCAGCCGAGACGGATGAGGGCGAGCCGCTTGATCCGGAGACTGCCGCCCGCTTGATGACATGACCCAGCACGGTCTCGCCCCTCGCACCCGACGATGAGCCGGGCGCGCGGCAAGCCCTGCGTGCCGTGCAGATTGCCGAGCAACGTGGCGCGATTGAACGCGGGATCTCGGAGCGCAACGCGCGCTTCTTCGAGGCCGAGGCGCAGAAACTCGATGCTTGGGCGGACGACCTCAAGGTCGGGCTGGAACGGGAGATAAAGGACATGGATCGTCAGATTCGAGAGGGACGGCGTGCCGCGACAGCCGCGGTCACCCTGGAGGACAAGCTCGCCCGACAACGGCAGGTCAAGGCGTTGGAAGCGGAGCGCAACCGCAAGCGGCGCTCGCTCTTCGATGCACAGGACGAGGTGGACCGCCAGCGCCAGGCGCTGATCGACGCGATCGAGGGTAAGCTGCCACAGAGGGCCCACCTGGGTACCCTCTTGACCATCCGTTGGTCACTGCAATCGCAGGGCGATTATGGCCGCAACCAACTTCAAGACTGAAAACTATACGTTCCGCAAGCTCATCGGCAATGGCCTGAGCTACCGCATCCCCCGTTTCCAGCGCGATTACAGTTGGACCAACTAGGAATGGGAGAACCTGTGGCTGGACCTGATGGGCACCCTGCAACCGGCGGTGAGGCGGCCTATTATCTGGGCTATCTGGTCCTCCAGTCACCCGACGATAAGACCTTTGAAGTCATCGACGGCCAACAGCGCCTGACCACCGTCACCATCATCCTGGCCATCTTTAAGCATCTGCAACAGCTGGTCCAAGCAGACAAAGGGTCGGCGGACAATGCCACGCGGATCACCCAGATCCGCCAGACCTACATCGGCTATCTCGACCCTGTCACCCTGGTCTCACGCCCCAAGCTCATCCTCGACCGCAACAACAACAGTTATTTTCAGGACGACTTGTTCACATCAGGGGTCCCACTGGGCCACCTGCCGAAGCGCGGTTTCCGCGCCTCCGAGCATCTGTTGCGCAAGGCCTTTGAGTGATTCGACAAGCGCATCGGGGAGACCCTCAAGCAGGAGCCCGGAGACCCGGGGCGGCGTCTGGCCCAACTGGCGGAGGACCTGACCGACCGGCTCTTCTTCACCGTCATCACCGTCACCGACGAATTGAACGCCTACAAGGTTTTCGAGACCCTCAACGCTCGCGGCGTGCGACTCTCCGCCACCGACCTGCTTAAGAATTACCTGTTCTCGGTGCTGGATCGCGGCGGCGAAAACGACTACGAGTTGCGCAGCCTCGAAGGGCGCTGGGAAGCCATGGTCGGGCGTCTGGGCACCGAGAGCTTTCCCGACGGATCTTCCAGCCATCAGCTTCAATAACGCGCTGAAATAATTTGGGAAGTGCTTGCTCTCGGTTAATCGTGTAGGCA
>REDK01000003.1 GCA_007693535.1 Chromatiaceae bacterium | reverse complement strand
GCCACGGCGCCCAGCATGGGGGCACTGGTGCGCACGGTGGCCGGCGAGCGGGCGCGGTTGCAGGTGCTGATCGGGCCGGATCGGGACCTGCACGCGGTGGCGGTGCAGCCCAGCATGATCCGCGCCCTGCGCGACGCCGATCTGGTGGTCGCCATCGGCGCGGAACTGGAGGTGGGTTGGCTGCCGCCGGCGATCGCCAGTGCCGCCAACCCGGCCATCCTGCCGGGGCGCGATGGCTATTTCGAGGCCGCCGCGCAGGTGCCTCTGCTGGATGTCGGGGCACCGGCAGACCGTGCCCTCGGCGACGTGCACCCGGCCGGCAATCCGCACGTGAACATGGACCCGGTGCGAATGGCCACCATCGCCGCCGCACTGGCCGAACGGCTGGCGCGACTCGACCCGGCCGGAGCCGCGCGCTACCGGGCCAATGCCGCCGACTTCCGGGCTGCGGTGATGCGCCAGGTGGCCGTCTGGGAGCGGCAACTGGCCAATGCCCCGGGGGTGGTGCTCTATCATCGCGACGCGGTGTATCTGCTTGATCGCTTCGGTGTCCCGCTGCTCGGCACCATCGAACCCGTCCCGGGAGTGCCCCCCAGCGGGCGCCATCTGAGCCACCTGATCGGTGATTTGCGCGGGCACGCGGGTGCCGGTGCCGGACTGGTTATCTATGCCCCATACCAATCCCCGCGCGCACCGCGCCGGGTCGCCGACGCGCTTGGCTGGCCCCTGGTGCGTCTGAGTCTGGAGCCGCCGCTGGGCTCAGGCGGGGCCGGCTATCTGCGCCATCTGGGGGAATGGGTGGAGGCCATCGCCGGAGCCACCGCCAGCGCCCCGGCGACGTCACCGGTGCGGTTCCGGCTGGCCGCTCTGACGGCCGACTGAGCAGTGCCCAAGGTCAGCAGCGGGGCCATGCCGGGCGTGGCCGTCGCGCCGCCCGGGGAAGCGGTCGCGGCAGGGGAGCTGCTGCTGGAGATGGCGGCCGTAGTCGCCGGCTATCGGCGGCCCGTGGTGGGGCCGGTCTCGCTGCAGCTCGCCCGCGGCGAGGTGCTCGGCCTATGGGGCGCGAACGGCAGTGGCAAGTCCACCCTGCTGCGCATCCTCGGCGATGGGGCGCGGCTGTTTGCCGGCCGGCTCTGGCGCCGGCCCGGGCTCAGCGTCGCCTATCAGCCCCAGCGTCCGGTGCGTCCACACCCGTTGCCGCTGACCGGGCGCGAACTGCTGGCCCTGCGCGCGGCCCGGATCGAGCGCCCGCCGGCCGCGCTGGCAGCCCTGCTGGGACAACGGCTGGATCGCCTCAGCGGCGGCCAGTACCAACTGCTGCTGTTGTGGGCGGCCCTGGCCGGCCCTGCCGACCTGGTGCTGCTCGATGAGCCCGGCAATCACCTAGACCCGGACGCCACCGGGCTGCTGCTGACCCTGCTCGCCAGCGCGCGGGCGCGGCGTGGGGTGATCCTGGTCAGCCACGAGCGCGCGCTGCTGGAGCGCGCCTGTCAGCGGGTGCTGGTGCTGGGCTGACGGCACCGCGCCCGCGCTGGCTGCGCCGCCCGCGACCAATCCGGCACCAAGCGGGACCGCCCGATGCATCTCGATCTGCTGTGGGAGCCACTGTTCCGCCTGCCCTTCCTGACTGGCCTGGTGCTGGCCCTGTTGCTGCCGCTGCTGGGGCTGTTGCTACTGCTGCGCGAGGAATGGCTGGCTGCCCTTGGCCTCGCCCATCTGGCCGCGGCCGGCGCCCTAGCGGCGCTCGTCGTGGGTGCCCCCGCGGTCCTGGGCGGGGCGCTGGCTGCCCTCGCCGCAGTGCTGCTCAAGACCCTGGCGGTGGCCCGCGGCAATCTCGCCTATGCGGCGATGATCCTGCTCGGTTGGTCGCTGCTGTTGCTGCTCGCGGCCAACAGCGCGATCGGGACCGGGCCGGGGGCGGACCTGATCGAGGGCCAGCTCTATTTCGCCGGGCCGATCGAACTCGGCGCTGCTCTGCTGCTCGGCCTGCTGGCCCTAGTGCTGCTGCCCGGGCTGATGCCCCGGCTGTTGCGGGCGCGGCTGTGGCCTGCCCACGAGGCGATGAACCGGCTGCCGGCCTGGCGCTGGCATCTGGGTTTCGATGCCCTGGCCGCCCTGGGCATGGCGGTGAGCACCGCGAGCCTCGGGGTCATGGGCGCCTTCGCGTTGGTCCTATTGCCAGCCTGGCTCGCCTTCCGGCTGGCAGCAAGCTGGCGTCAGGCCCTCGGGTTGGCAGCAGCGATCGGTTGCGGTGGCTATCTGCTCGCCTTCGTGCTAGCGCTGCTGTTCGATCAGCCCTTTGCCCCGGTGCTGGTGCTGGCCTTGCTGCTGCTGGCCGCCGTGGTCGCCGCATCAATGCTGACCTGGCGGCGGCGCACGCGCCGGCCAGCGCGATGAGGCTTGCTGCTAACTCGCCGGAACACGAGGAGCAATCGGGGGAATCGCGGGCACGCTGATACCGGCGGCGGACGATAGATCTCAGATCATCAGCTGCGGCGACCGCAACCGTTCTACCTCGCGCTTGCGATGGTCGTGCGAGCGGCCTGGATGCATCGACAAATCCGCATTATCAGAG
>REDK01000115.1 GCA_007693535.1 Chromatiaceae bacterium | reverse complement strand
CCGTCCGGCCGCAGGAGCCCCCGGACGGATTCACGAGCGACACGCGACTCTCCGATGGATGCGGGTCTGATACCGGGGTTCCTTAGTGACCCCGAAGTAGGGGTTGACGTTGCCGCGCACCGTGGCAGTGACCAGGCTGTCGCGCACGGCGAACGCAAGGATACGGCGGTCGCTGCTATAGCCGCGCCCACGCCGCAGCCGCCCGCTGTCGGTGAAGCCCTCCAGCGCGGCGATGAAGCGCTGCCCCCACCAGGTCTTGCCGGGTTGCGCCATGGTCAGTCCACCACCGCGTCGCGGTTCAGGCGGATAAGGTCCTTGAAGCGCTCGTTGTCGAGCCGGGTCAGCCAGGACTCATCGGCCCCGACGATGGCGCCCGCGAGCGCCTTCTTCTCCGCGATCATGTCGTTGATGCGCTCCTCGAGGGTGCCCAGCGTCACGAACTTGTGCACGAAGACGGTCTTCTCCTGGCCGATACGAAAGGCCCGATCGCTGGCCTGATCCTCCACCGCGGGGTTCCACCAGCGGTCGAAGTGAAAGACATGGTTGGCCTTGCTGAGGGTAATGCCCACACCGCCGGCCTTGAGCGACAGCACGAAAACCGCAGGCTCGCCCCGTGGGTCCTGGAAGGCACTGATCATGGCCTCGCGCCGGCCGCGCGGGGTGCCGCCATGGAGATAGAAGGTGGCGCAGTGGAGCTGATGCCGGAGGCGGCGCTCGAGTTCGGCGCCGACCTCGGTGAACTGGGTGAAGATCAGCACGCTGTCGCCCTCGGCGAGGGCCTCTTCGAGCATCTCCTGCAGGCGCTCGAGCTTGTGCGAGCGTTCAGCCGTGAACGGGCTGCCGTCCTGCAGGAATTGCGCGGGATGGTTGCAAATCTGTTTGAGCCGCATCAGGGTGGCAAGCATCAGCCCCTGGCGGGCAATGCCGTCCTTCTGGTTCAGTTCCCGCTCCACCTCGCGCACCACACCCTCGTAGAGGGCCGCCTGCTCGCGGCTGAGATGGCAGTACTGCATCGCCTCCAGCTTGTCCGGCAGATCCTGGATGATGGACTTGTCGGTCTTCACCCGGCGGAGGATGAAGGGCTCGACCAGGCGCTTGAGGGTGGCGGTCTGCACCGGGTCGTTGTCGCGCTGGACGGGGAGTTCGAAGCGGCTGCGGAAGCGCGCCTGGGTGTCCAGATAACCCGGATTGGTGAAGTTGAAGATCGACCACAGGTCCATCAGGCGGTTCTCGACCGGGGTGCCGGTCAGCGCGAGCCGGTGCCGTGCGCGCAGCTTATTGGCGGCCTTGGTCTGCGCCGCCCGGGGGTTCTTGATGGCCTGCGCCTCATCCAGCACCACCCGGTGCCAGTCGCGGGCGTTGAACAGGGCCTGGTCCCGGCGCACCAGGGCATAGGTGGTGATGACCAGCGCCTGCCCGGCGACGTGCCGTGCAAACGCCGTCGCGTCCTGCGCGCGCTCGGGGCCATGATGGATGCAGGTTGTTAACTGCGGAGCGAAACGCTGGACCTCCTTCTGCCAGTTGCCGATGACCGAGGTCGGTGCGACCAGCAGGGTCGGACCAACCGACGCTCCGGCCGCGCGCTCCTGCACCAGGCGGGCGATGACCTGCATGGTCTTGCCCAGGCCCATGTCGTCGGCCAGACAGCCGTTGAGCCCGAGCTGCTCCAGAAAGCACAGCCAGGCCAGGCCGCGCTTCTGATAGGTCCGCAGGTCGGCCTTGAGGCCCGGCGGGTCAGGGACCGGCTCCAACCGGCTACGATCGCGCAGGCGCTCGAGCATCTCAGCGAGGGCGTCGCCGCGGTCGACTTCGAAGGCATCATCGGTGGCCGTACGCCGCAGGATCTCCTGCAGGCTCATCTCCGGCTGCTGCTGACCGTGCTGCTGCCAGAAGGCGAGCATCTCTTGCATCCGGTCCCGGTCGAGTTCCACCCATTCACCGCGGAAGCGCACCAGCGGTGTCTTCGCCTCCACCAGCCGCTGCCACTCCTCGGCGCTCACCACCTGGTCGCCGATGGCGAGTTCGTAGCGATACTGCACCAGGTTTTCGAGGTTGAGCCCGCTGGTACCCGGCGTGGCAGTGGTCGTCTTGCTGCCGGCGCTGGAGCGCAGCCGGATGCGCACCCGCCGCCGGCCCTGCGGCGTCCACCAAGCCGGCACCACGATCTTGAAGCCGGCATCCTCCAGCACCCAGGCCCATTCCGTCAGGAAGGTGAAGGCCTCGTCGAGATCCAGCGCGACCGCCTGGGGCGCGGCGGTGTCGAGGCCGTCCCAGAGTTTGGGCAGCATCCGCGCGGCCAGGCCCAGATTGAGCAGCAACTGGGTCTCGAAGTCCTCGCCCAGTTGGCGGCGCAGACGCCGGCGCTCCGCCGCGCCGGCCGCCCAATAGTCCGCTACGGCCAGGCGCTGTGAGGGATCGTCCTTGGGGACGGCGATGAACTGCAGGCTCCAGTCGTCCTCGCTCGCGCTGGGCGGCTCCACCAACCGGAAGCCGAGGTTGAAGGTCGCCGCCTGCTCCCCGGCGCTCAGACGCCGATGCCACTGCTGCCAATGCCGGTAAGCCTCGAGCCCGGTCCCAGGGGTGCACCAGGGCCGGGCCGTCGGCTCCAACGCCAGGCCAGCGGCCAGCAAGCTGTTGTCCACCCGCTTCCGGAAGGCCGCCGGCAGCGGGGTCTGGCGCAGCACCTGATCGAGCAGCACCTCGGCGCAATGGCGCAAGAGCGGCGCCGCCGCGGCGATACCCTCGCCGCCCGCGGCGCCGGCGGCCGGCATCCGCTCGCAGGCCTCGGCAATCAGTTGCTCATAAGGGGCCGCGGCCCATTGCCAGGCGCCGAAGAGTTCGAAGGGCGGCGCCTTGCGCTTGCCTTTGGGGGTGGGCGGCTGGCGGTAGACTAGCGCGGGCAGATACTGCTCGCGCACCAGCAGGCGCTTGAGCCCCTGAGTGAACCAGTACCAGAACAGGAAATCGCCGCCGACCTCGACATCCTCTGCCCGGTAAGCGGCCAAGAAGTGCAGCTCGGCCAGCGCCCGGATGGGATGGGCGAGGCGCTGGCAGTCCACCCGCCAGGGTCGCAGCGCCGGCGGCGTCTCCGCCGCGGCCTGCGGCCAATACCGGGCGAGCGGTGGCGACGGCAAGGGGCCATCGGACCCGCTCGGCAGGTGGAGCGTACAGGTCGCCTGCGCCGCGGGCAGCGGCGTGATGGTGGACGCCGCGCCCAGCACCTCGAGAAACGCCGGCCAGGCCGCCGCGCGCAGGTGAAAGGGGTGCGGGGCGATGCCCGGACCGGGCGGTACGAGTGCCCCCTCCAAGGTCTCGGCCCAGAGTCGCAGTGACCCCGGCTGGAGGAATGCCGTAGTTGGCTCGGGCAGCCAGAATGCGTGGAGAACCTTCGGCAAGGCTGGGCGCTAGTCCAGGACGAACGGCTTGACAATATACCAGTTGGACCAGCCGGCCTGCAGCCCAACCGCGGGCGGGAGCGCGCGCGGAGGCACCGGCGCGGCCAGTCTGGCGATTGCCGTTTACGGATGGGGCAACACCGATCCGTCCAGCAAGCCAGCGCTGTTGGCCGGGGGCTACCGGCGCCAAGCGCGATGGCAGCCGACGCCGCCGGGCAGGATGGCCGCTCAGCTTGCCAGGCGTCGCCAGTAGGTGTCGCGCCAGTAGTAGAGGACGGTGGTGTCGGGCCAGGGGTAGGAGTCGGCGTACTTGGTACCGCGGCGGGGCTGTTCGATGTTGTCGCGGGCCGGGTCGAGTGGGCGCCAGGCGGCCTCGACCGGCTCGCCCTCGACCGGGGCACGGGTCTGGCCCAGATTGCGCCGCTCCGAGGCCCCGTAGGCCTGGTAGTTCTGCTGCGCCTCGGCCAGGCTGACACGGTTACTACTCCCCGGCATCTCCGGGAAGCGCAGTTGGGAGAGGTCGTCCTCCCAGCCGCAGATGGGGCAGACCTGATGGAAGCCCGGCACCTGATCGTGAACCAGGTGCCCGCAGCAGGGACAGGGGAACTTGTCGAGTGGACGCAGGATCATGGCGCACTCCAGCCAGGGTTCAGGACGGCGGGGGCTGCCCGGGGGCGCCATGCCGCCCGCCCGTCATCTGACTATATGTCCTGACCACTGCCGGCAAAAACGCGCTGCGCGGCGGGTTTAGGCGCTGATGCGCGCGCCGCGGCAGACCGCCATTGATTGCCAGGGCCGCAGGGCGGGCTCTGCATGGGCCGGCGCCTGCCCGTTACGTGGCGGGCGCCCGCGCCATCCGGGCCCACGCCGCCATGGGCCAGGGTCGCGATCGCGCCAGCCGCTCAGACCCAGAGATCCATGAAGCGATGCAGTGGCATGGTCGCCAGGGCCGGCGCGTCCAGGCACAGGTCGTAGATGCGCTGGGCCTGGCCCTTGGGGAACCGGGTGCGCAGCGCGTCCAGGAACTTCGCCTCCAACACCGGGATGCCCTCGGCGCGGCGGCGGCGATGGCCGATGGGATAGTCCACCTCGACCTTTTCGGTGCTGCTGCCGTCCTTGAAGAACACCTGCACCGCATTGCCGATGGCGCGCTGGTCCGGATCGAGATAGTCCTTGGTGTAGCGCGGGTCCTCACTCACCACCATCTTCTCGCGCAATTGGTCGATGCGCGGGTCGGCGGCGACGCTGTCTTCATAGTCGGCAGCGGTGAGCCGGCCGAAGATCAGCGGGACGGCGACCATGTATTGGAGACAATGGTCGCGATCGGCTGGATTGTGCAGCGGTCCGTCCTTGCTGATGATGCGCACGCCCGATTCCTGGGTTCGCAGCTCGATGCGCTCGATCTGATCGAGGCGGTCCTTGACCTGGGCATGCAACTGCAGCGCGCATTCCACCGCCGTCTGGGCATGGAATTCGGCCGGGAAGCTGATCTTGAACAGCACATTCTCCATCACGTAGCTGCCGTAGTCGCGCTGGAAGGCAAAGCGGTTGCCCTTGAACAGCACGTCGTAGAAGCCCCAGCGCGGAGCGGTCAGCACCGATGGCAGCCCCATCTCGCCGCGACTGACCATCAGCGCCAGGCGCACGCCGCGGGAACTGGCATCGCCCGCCGCCCAGGACTTGCGCGAGCCGGCATTGGGGGCATGGCGGTAGGTCCGCAGCGACTGCCCGTCCACCCAGACCTGGCTGAGGGTGTCGACCAATTGGTCGCGGGTCTGACCCAGCATGTGGCCAGCCACCGCCGCCGAGGCCGCCTTGACCAGCAGCACGTGGTCCAGCCCGACCCGATTGAAGCTATTCTCCAGGGCCAGCACGCCCTGGATCTCATGGGCCTTGATCATGTAGCGCAGCACCGCGTCCATGGTAAGCGGGGCGGCGCCTTCGGCCTGGGCCTTGCGCGAAAGGTAGTCTCCCAGTCCGAGGATGGCACCCAGATTATCCGAGGGATGGCCCCATTCGGCCGCCAACCAGGTGTCGTTGAAGTCCAGCCAGCGGACCAGGGCGCCGATATCGAAGGCGGCCTTGACCGGATCGAGCACATGCGCCGTGCCCGGCACGCGCGTTCCGTGCGGCACCTGGGTGCCGGGCACGATGGGGCCGAGGTGCTTGGTGCACTCCGGGTAGTGCAGGGCCAGCATCGCGCAGGCCAGGGAATCCATCAGACAATGACGGGCGGTGGTCAGGGCCTCGGCAGAGTCGATCTCGTAATCGCAGACATAGTCGGCAATGGCGACCAGTTCCGCGTCCGGGGCCGGCCGTATATTGGCATCGGCGATATGGGTACTCATGGGGCATCCTCGCGGTGATGGGGTGGCGATGGGCGATCGGTGACGCCGGCAGGCTACGCGGCCGCCGCGCCGCGGCCGGAGTCAGGACCGGGAGCAGGCGCGGCGGCGGCGCATCCCTCAGCGATCGCCGATCGGGATCCAGGGCCGGTTCTGCGGACCGACATAGTTGGCGCTGGGACGGATGATCTTGCCGTCCTGGCGCTGCTCGATCACATGGGCGACCCAGCCGGTGATGCGCGAGAGCACGAAGATCGGCGTGAACAGGCTGGTAGGCACGCGCATCTGGTGATAAGACACCGCCGAGAACCAGTCCAGGTTCGGGAACATGTGCTTCAGCTCCCACATCAGCGTCTCGATCCGGGCGGCGACCTCGAACATGCTGGTATCGCCGCGCGCCTCGGCCAGCCGCTTGGCCACTGCCTTGATGACCTCGTTGCGCGGATCGGACTTGGTATAGACCGGATGGCCGAAGCCCATCACGATCTCCTTGCGCGCCACGCGGCTCCGGATATCGGCCTCGGCCTCATCGGCATTGGCATAGCGCAACTGGATATCGCACGCGGCCTCGTTGGCACCGCCATGCTTGGGGCCGCGCAGGGCGCCGATGGCGGCGGCGATGGCACTGTAGATGTCCGAGGCGGTGCCGGCCACCACGCGAGCAGCGAAGGTGGAGGCATTGAATTCATGCTCGGCATAGAGGATCAGCGAGGTGTGCATCGCCCGCACCCAATCCTCCGCCGGCGGCTCGCCATGGAGCAGATGCAGGAAATGCCCACCGAGCGATTCGTCGTCGGTCTCCACCTCGATGCGATTGCCGTTGCGGGCATAGTGATACCAGTACAGCAGCATCGAGCCGAAGCTCGCCAGCAGGCGATCGCCGATATCGCGGGCGGCGGCCCGGTGCATGCTTTCCTTCTCCGGCTCCAGGGAGCCCATCATTGAGCAACCGGTGCGCAGCACATCCATCGGATGCGCCCCTGGCGGCATGTGTTCGAGTGCCCCCTTGAGCGCCGCCGGCAACCCGCGCAGGGACTTGAGCTTGGCCTTGTAGGCGACCAGCTCGGCCTGGGTCGGCAGGCGCTCGTGGATCAGCAGATAGGCGACCTCCTCGAACTCGGCCTCGTCGGCGAAGTCCAGGATGTCATAGCCGCGGTAATGCAGGTCATTGCCGGTGAGCCCGACGGTGCAGATGGCGGTATTGCCGGCGGGGGTGCCAGACAGGGCGACCTGCTTCTTGGGCTTGGGCAGGCGGCTGGTTTCGTTCTCGGCCATAACGGTCTCCTCGGTCGGTTCCGCGGCAGAACAGGACGCCGCGAAGCAAGTTCATCCGCACGCCGAAGGCGGCGGCAGGGCACCTGACTATTCGCTGGGGCGGGTTGCGAACAGCTCGTCGAGCTTGCGCTCGAAGCGGTGATAATCGAGATAGTCGTAGAGATCCATGCGCGTCTGCATCAGGTCGATCACCCCGGCCTGATTGCCATCGCGGCGGATGGCCTGATACACCGCCAACGCCGCCTGATTCATCGCGCGAAACGCCGACAGCGGATACAGCACCAGAGCGACCCCCACCGCGGCCAGTTCGTCGGTGGTGAACAGCGGCGTGGCGCCAAATTCGGTGATATTGGCCAGCACCGGCACCTCCACCGCCGCGGTGAAGCGCTGATACTGTTCCAGTTCGGTCATCGCCTCGGGAAAGATCATATCGGCGCCGGCCTCGACGCAGGCCTGGGCGCGTTCGATCGCGGCCGCGATGCCCTCCACCGCCAGGGCATCGGTGCGGGCCATGATGACGAAGTCATCGCCGCGGGCATCGACTGCCGCCTTGATCCGGTCCACCATCTCCGCGCAGGAGACCACGGCCTTGCCCGGGCGATGGCCGCAGCGTTTGGCGGCGACCTGATCCTCGATGTGACAACCGGCCGCGCCGGCGCGGATCATCTCCTTGACGGTGCGGGCGATATTGAAGGCTCCGCCCCACCCGGTATCGGCATCCACCAGCACCGGCAGATCAGTGACGTAGGTGATACGGCGGATGTCCTCCAGCACATCGGCCAGCCCGGTGATGCCCAGATCGGGCACCCCTAGCGAGCCCGCCGCGACCCCGCCGCCGGAGATATACAGGGCCCGATAGCCGGTGCGCTCCGCTAGTCGGGCATGGTAAGCATTGATGGTACCCACCACTTGCAGGGGCCGCTCGGCGGCAACCGCCTGGCGCAATCTCATACCTGGGGTGTTCGTGGTCGTCATGATGGCTCGCGGTCTGGTTGCTGGCCGGGCTCGCCGGCCAAGGATCGGAATGGGAATGCGCCCGGGGCGTGCAGCGCGTGCGGCGCTGGCTCAACGGCCGTCGTCGGCCAGGCGGCGCTCGACGCCCTTGCGCGAGGCGCGCACATGTCGGCGCATCAGCCATTCCGCCAGTTCGCCATCGCGCTCGGCGATCGCATCGACCACCAGCGCATGCTCCTTGAGGGCATCCCGGGCGCGCTCGCTCTTCATGCCGAACTGGCAGCGGTACATGCGCGCCAGGTGATAAAGATCGTCGCACAGGATGCGGATCAGGCGCTGATTGCCGCTGCCGACAACGATGCGGTAATGAAAATCCGGATCGCCTTCCTGCTGGAAGTAGGCCTGCCCGCATTCGCGCTCGATCTCGCCGCGGTGCTGTTCGAGCATCGCCTGCAGGGCCGCGACGCCGGCCACGGACATGCGCTCGGCAGCCAGGCGCGCGGCCATGCCCTCGAGCGCCTCGCGCACCTCGTAGAGTTCCATCAGGCGCTCGCGGGTCAGGGCCACCACGCGCGCCCCGACGTTGGCGCGCCGTTCCAGCAGATGGGTGGATTCCAACCGCCGCATGGCCTCGCGCAGCGGGCCGCGGCTGACCGCGAAGCGCTCGGCGAGGACCGGCTCGCTGAGCTTGCTGCCGGCCGGGATGTCGCCCTCGACGATCGCCCGACGCAGTTGGTCGAAGACCCGGTCGGCCACGGTGGAGACCAGGGGTGGGGCGGAGACAGGGATGGGCGCAGGACTGTCCATTGGCCCTGTTGTCGACAGAATATCAGGCATGCGCCGAATTCTAGCGAACTTAGGCGCGTCGTTGAAGCAGATTGTTGACAATCCATTGCATTGAAAAACCCTGATGCGGGTTAGTCAAAGGAGACGCGGGTGGCCTTAGGGGCACCCGCAGTCGGCCTGGTCCAGGCGCGTCTGGGGACATCCAGGATCGGTTTGCGACCGCTGTCGGCCAAGCAACGCGGTCTGCGCGGCTTGGCGGCCCCCAGGCTCCTGTCCCGACCCGACCCCGGAAGGTGATTCCGAGGCGAGCGCAGAAGCCCCGAACGGCCAACCACTGGCGTCATGCACGAAGCGGTCGACTGCCGTTTCTACTGCCGTTGCTTAGGTGATGCCAAGCCCTTGTCCACGCTCAGGTCTTGGGGCCGATCGATATCCAGCAGGACCCCGGGATCATCCAGTTCAAGCCGGGTCAACGCGGTCGCGGCCAGCAGGTCGCGGGCGCCACGATCGCCGCGCAGGGCGAGCAGCGCGTCGCGCCAGCGGGCACTGAAGCCGACCGGATGCCCGCGCCGCCCCTGGTAACAGGGCGCCACCAGATCGGCCCCGGCCGTCAGCGACGCCAGCAGCGCGCCGACTGTGGCTGGCCGGATGCGGGGCATGTCCGCCAGCGCGATCAGCCAGCCGGACGCCGCCGGGCTGGCGGCGACCCCGCAGGCGATGCTGTGGCCGATCCCGGCCGCCGCCGCCGGGCAGGCGCAGACCCTGACCCCGGGCAGACCCGCCAGCAACGCCGCAGCACCTTGCCCCGGCTGGCGGACCACCGCCAGCATCCGCCCGCCGGCGACAAGCAACGGGTACGCGCTGGCCAGCACCAGGGGAGTACCATCCGCCAGCCTGGCGACCAGCTTATCGCCACCGAAGCGCTGCCCGCGCCCGGCCGCGAGCAGCAGAATCGCGGGCGCACCATCGTCGCACCCGGGGTCGCACCCGGGGTCGCACCCGGGGTCGCACCAGGCGTCGGTCACCGGCCGCAGCCTCCAGACGCACCAGCGGGCCTGACACCGGGGGCCCAGACACCGGCGCGATCGCCAGAACCCGATGGCGCAGCAGCACACACTGCGGTACCCCGCAGCCATGCCAGGACGCACGCCGGGGCGCACACGGACCCCATGGCGCCAGTCGGCGCCCCGGCCCGTGCCCCAGCCGGGGGCCCAGCCGGGGCCCCAGCCGCGCGCACCCTTATCCACCCCACTAGATCCATCCCACTAGAGCGTCCCCCTATGGCCATCACCGATGTCATCGATCAAATGTTCGCGGCCGGCAAGGATCTGGCTGCCCGCGGCGAGGGGCTGGTCCAGCGCCAGTTGGACCTGCCGCCACCCGGTCCCGAGCGCGACCGCGCCTTGCAACAACTCGGGATCGGCGCCCTCGCCGGCGGCGCGCTGGCGGTCCTGCTCGGCACCGGAGCCGGGCGGCGGGTGGCCGGCACCGCGGCCACCCTCGGCGGCGTGGCGGCCCTGGGCAAGATCGCCGCCGATGCGTATGCGACCTGGCAGGCCAGGCAAGGCGCCGGCGAAGCAGCGGCTGGCGCGCCCATCGTTGCCCTGGACGGCGAGGCCGCTGAGCAACGCGGGCGCCTGCTCTTGCGAGCCATGCTCGCCGCCGCGCGCGCGGACGGGCACATCGACAGCGCGGAGCGGGCGCGCATCCAGCGCCTAACCATGCAACTGGGCCTGGACGACGAACTACGCCTGATGATCGATGCCGAACTGGCGCGGCCGCTGGACCTGGCCGAACTGGCGGCCGGGGCCGGCGATCCCGCCGCCGCTACCGAGGTCTATCTGGCCTCGCTCGCGGTCATCGACCTGAACCATCCGGACGAGCGTGCGCACCTTGACCAACTGGCCGCGGCGCTCGGGCTCGATCCGGCCCTTGCGGCGGAGCTGGAGGCGCGCGCCACCGCCGGCTGAGCCGGCCCACTACAACCACGGCGGGTACTCAGAAGCCGCTGTACATCGCCGCCGCCTGCTGGCGATCGAGGTCATCGGCCACATAACTCAGGGCCAGGCCCAGTTCCCGGGTCCAGCTCAGCTCGATACGCCAACCCTCGGCCAAGGGCCAGGCCTGAACGGCCTGGCCCTCGCCACGGCGGATAGCGATCTGGCGCCTGCCCGGCGTATTGGCGGCCGGCGAAAAGCGACTGCGGTCCTCGCCCGGACCGTATTTGTCGCGCAGCAAGCGATAGAGTTCATCGAAGCGCAATTGCGAGGCAATCCGATAGGAGCGCACCACCTTATAGATGCGCGTGCGCCAGGCGAGCACATAGAGACTGTCGGAACCGTCGTAATAGACCAGCGCCATGCGCTCGCCATCGTCCTGCCGCAGCACGGGCGGCTCGCGCTGCAGCAACAGGGTGCTATCGCCACCCAGACAGAAACGGTTGAAGACCAGCTTCAGGCAAGGTTCCTGCGCCTGCGCCTGTGTCAGCGACTGAGGCCAGGCCAGGGCAAGGGTGACCAAGAGCAGCAGGCCCGGCAACTGGCTGGCGGGCCCCCGGCGCAGCCACGGCACACCGGGGTGGCGATCGAGGAGGCGGGAATCGGGTCGGGTCCAGGGGGCGGTCATCGGTCCTCGGCACTGGTTGGGGTAGACCGCCGAGGATAACCGATTCACCGGAAAGGAACCCGCCAGAACCGTCGCGGACAGCGGTTCTCGTATCCACCCCGGCGGGCGCGCCACCAGACCCACCGGAACCACGGCGTGTCATCCGACCAGGCTGCCCGCCTGGATGCGGCCCCCCATCATGAGGTCCGCCATGAGCACCTTGAACAGCTTTTCCGAGAAGGAGCGCGACGACCACCGCGATCAGTCGCGCCAGGAGGCCCTGCGCGTGCAACGCGCCGTCGCCTAGGAACTCCAAGCGCGGCGCGCCGCCGAGCAGACCGCCCATTGTTCGCGGCGGGGCTCATCGAGGCATCGCCGGACGCGGCCATTATCGATTGGTCCCGTCGGCCTGGACCCGCTGACCGAGGTTGGCGGCGGGCCTTGATGCACCGTGACTCGACGCTGGATTTTCGTTTGGTCTGCGTTGGCCCCATCCGTTGACCACTGCATCGCTGGTCCCTGACCGCTGAGTCCGCACCCTCTCTGACCCCTTTGGCCCCTTTGGCCCTTTAACCGTTTTGCCGCTGACGCACTGGACGCAATGGCTAGAACATGCGCGCGATCAGGAATCCAGCCAGCATCGAGCCGATCCCGATCACCGGCAGCAGCAGCGCGAGCGGCGCGGCGCTAATGTGCCAGGCGGTGACGTTGCCGCGCTCGTCCGTGACCACGCGACCGGGAAGGCTGTCTAGCAGGACGGCCCGCGTCGGGTTGGCCGGGTCATACAGCAGCCGCTCTTCGCGGTCATCCATCAGCGCAGCAGTCTTGTGGGTGCGCGCCTCGGCCCGGTGGGTCGCCCCGCGCTCATCCTCGAATTCGAAGATCAGGCGATAGACTGGCTGGTTGTTGATTTTGGTGCTGGTGGCCTGTCGTTCGACCAGGCGACCCCGCGCGAAACGGCCCAATCGCAACACCCTGGCTCGCTGCAGGCCCTGCTTGAATTCCAGCGCAACCAGAATGATACCGATCAGCGGGAAGATTAGCACGAACGCGACCAAGGCGGGGAAGGGGCTCTGCCGGGTGCCCGGTACGCGCGCGAGCGTGGGACGGTCGGCGCGGTATTCGACCGGAAGCAGATCGCCTGCGGTGAAACGGCTGTTCTGGGTGTAGCACTCGCGCGCATAGCGGGTGTTAGTGGCGTCGCGGTATTCATAGAAGACTCGGTATATCGGCGCATGCTGCCCCGAACCCGAGCTGCCCTCGGAGATGTTGGTCCGTTCGGTCCGAATCACCATCCCCTGGGTCTGTGCGAGTTCGCCGCGGAACTCATACCAGGAGGTCAGATCGGCCATGCCGACGAATAGCATCCCCAGCAATCCGCCGATGCCCAGGAAGAGCCAGCCGATGACGGCAAGGGCCCCGGAGAACGGCAGGCTGAGCAGCAGCAGCCCAGGCACCGGTATGCTGGGCCGGCCCGTCTTCAGCGTGGGGCGGTCGCTGTAACGCTTATTGCGCCAGGCAAAGCCTGGAAGAGGGGGAAAGCATGCTGACATGACGTAAG
>REDK01000067.1 GCA_007693535.1 Chromatiaceae bacterium | reverse complement strand
AGGCGCGCATGAATGCCGACCTGCACATGGCCGAGGATCTGAAGACCACCAGCAAGGGCAATCTCTTCGTGATCTTCGGCGAGCCCGATATTACAGTGGCGAGTGAAGAGTGGTTAGTGGATAGCACTGGAGAGCGGGTGGCGCCGTATGACATCTATCAATTCATATCGGGACTTGATCGTCTGGAAGAAATCAATGGACTTGGCCGTGATTATTTATGCGGAAACGCGGCAATTGCCCGTCGAAGAGAGATATGGGATTTCCTCGCAGATGCGTCGCGCGGCCTCGTCGGTGGCGGCGAACATCGCCGAGGGTCAGGCGCGAAGGACGACGGGGGAGTTTCTCCAGTCGCTTGATATGGCGCGCGGCTCGCTGGCGGAGCTAGAGACCTTTATCGAACTCTGCGCGAGGCTGGAGTACATCGCTCTGGCGAATTCCGAAGCCTTATTGAACGTCTGCGCCAATATCAACAAAATGCTCGCGGCGTTGATGCGCTCGCTTGCCACGCGCCACTAACCACTCGCCACTATTCACAAGTCACTATTTTCGGCGTGGATGTCTTCCATCCCGGCACCGGCGAGGTTCGCAGCGACGGTCCCGAGGGAATTGCCTGTTGGTTCATCGACACCGACTACAACGAAGAGAGCTTCTTCGTTCCCCACGCCTATTTCCTCGGCGCGGATGATCCCTACAAGTCGCTCAAGACCACCCTCAAGGCCGAAATCGACGAAGACGCCTGGGCGAGCCTCAACAGCGACACCTCCCGGCCCTTCCCCAAACCCGCCTCCGGACGCATCGCGGTGAAGGTGATCAACCATCTGGGGGACGAGGTGATGAAGGTGTTCCGGGTGTGATCCGTCGAACGCGCGTCGATGGCGCAGAGACCGAAATCAACTGAGCGGGGTTGTCATGACGGCGCGCCAACTGTTTCGCTATAAGGGCCGGCAGGGCGAGATCCTTGTCGAAATGGTCATTTGGCGGCTACCCACGGGGACCGATGAGCGGCCTCATGGGCTTAAGTATCGGCTCTTCTGCGGTCGCTCCGGCGACTGCCTGGTGCGTTACGACAACGAGTCCGGCAAGGGTGATCATCGGCACTATGGTCCTCGCGAGGAACCCTACGTTTTCGAGTCCGTTGAGCGGCTCGTCGATGATTTTCGGCAAGATTGTGCCCGTCTGGCGGGCTGGAGGTGGGAATGAAGCGCATCGAGATCAGCATCCTGAAACCGTCCGCTGCGTTGCAGACGTTCACTCAGACCTGGCAGGACGCACAGATGGACGAAGCCGTCACGCCTCGGCTCGTTTTCGGCAGCTTCGGCGAATTTTTCGCCGAGATGACAGAACGGCGTCTCACCCTGCTGCGTCAAGTGGCCGCTCATGAGGGGCAGGGGGTTGAGCAACTCGCGCAAGTCATGGGTCAACCCCCTGAGACCGTGCGCGCGGACGCGACGGCCTTAGTGGAACTTGGGCTATTGGATCAAAACGCGGATGGCGGACTGTCCGCGCCCTACGATGAAATCCTGATCCATGCCGACATCCGCGATGCCGCGTGACACAGCACTCGGGTTGATCCGGTCGGTCCATGAACAGCAAGCATCGAAAGACCCTGGAGGCGATTTTTACCGACCCGGTCAGCCCCGCCATCCCTTGGCGCGACATTGAAGCCCTGTTCCTCGCGCTCGGAGCCGTCGTCAGAGAAGGGGCTGGCTCGCGAGTCAACGTCCTGTTGAACGGCCGTGTCGCCGTGCTGCACCGACCTCATCCGCAGAAGGAAACGGACAAGGGCGCAGCGAGATCTGTGCGCCGATTTTTATCTGAGGCAGGTATTACACCATGATGGAATACAAAGGCTATATCGGACGCGTTGCACTCGACGACGAGGCCGGTTTTTTTCACGGCGAGGTCATCAATGCGCGTGATGTCATCACCTTTCAGGGCACCAGCGCGGAGGACGTCAAGCGAGAGTTTCGTGCCTCCATCGATGTCTATCTTGACTTCTGCGCCGCGCAGGGAAAAGAACCCGATCGCCCGGACGCGGGGCATTTGGTGTTGGATATCGCACCGGAACTGCAAACCGCGATGATTCGCGCGGCGACGCGTGAGCAGAAGAGTCTGGACGCCTGGATCCTTGACCGATTGGTCGCAGGCGTTGGCGGCTATCCGACTTAGGGTTTGATCGTTGAACTTCCGAATCGCCGACACCTTCACCGACAGTCTTGCCCGTCTCGCGGGTGACGAGCAGAAGGCCGTCAAGACCACCGCGTTCGACTTGCAGATCAACCCGGCCAACCCCGGCCTCTCGTTCCATAAACTCGACAAGGCGCGGGATAAGAACTTCTGGTCGGTACGGGTCAGTAGCGACATCCGCTTGATCGTCCATCGGGCCACGGGGAGCCTTCTGCTGTGCTACGTGGATCATCACGACCGTGCCTACGCCTGGGCCGAGCGCCGCAAATTGGAGGTCCATCCGCAAACCGGTGCCGCGCAGTTGGTCGAGATTCGCGAGCGCATCGAAGAGATTGCCGTGCCGGTCTACGTCGAGGTCGCACAACCCGCGCCCGCCAAGCCGCTTCTGTTTGCCCAGCGCGCGGACTCGGAAC
>REDK01000001.1 GCA_007693535.1 Chromatiaceae bacterium | reverse complement strand
AAATGGCAGACATGAAGAGCCTGTCGGGTCTCACGCCCGAGCAAGCGAAAGAGTTCCACGAGCAGTTCAAGATCACCTACACCACGTTCGCCGGGCTTGCCGCCGTGGCGCATCTGCTGGTCCTGGCCTGGAAGCCCTGGTTCTGAATCTGAGAGGGTCTGACTATGTTCTCTGAAGTCTTTAACTATAAGCCGAAAGAGCAGGACTATCGCATCTGGCTGGTCCTGAACCCCGCGGTTTGGTTGTTCCCGATTCTGGCCGCCGTGCTCGTGATCGCCCTCGGCGTGCACACCATGGTCTTCTCGCTGCCACAGTATGCCTGGCTGGCCGATGAGGCGCCGGTCGTCGAGGCGGCTCCAGCCCCCGCCGCGGTGGCTGCTGAAGAGCCGGCCGCCGAGTAGCGCATCCCCCTTTTCGTCCTTGCCACGCCGGTCGGCGCGGCACTTTCAATCCACTGGAGAAATCAGCATGGCCGAACAAGCCAGTCTGTCGGGCCTGACCCCTGATCAAGCGAAAGAATTCCACGAACAGTTCAAGATCACTTACACCACGTTCGCTGGTCTGGCCGCGGTTGCTCACCTGCTGGTCCTGGTCTGGAAGCCCTGGTTCTGAGATCGGTCCGCGCTGCTGGTTTTGGTTTTGGTCGTCCGGTTCTCATGGCCCCGTTCTGATAAACCGGTTCTGATCGAATGGCCACACCAGTGCAGTTGCAGACAAGTGGCCCGGCTCGCAACCGGATCGGTGCCGCTGACCCTATCCACCTCATTTGAGAGAAAATACAATGGCTGAGCAACAGATCCCGAAACCGAAGAACCCCGAAGACGATTGGAAAGTCTGGCTGGTCCTGAATCCCGCGACCTGGCTGATGCCGATCCTGCTGGCCGTGCTGGTCATCGCCCTCGGCGTGCATACGATGGTCTTCTCGAATCCGGCGTTCAGCTGGTAAGCAACCGCATCGATGAGTTGTGGCAGGGAGGCCGGCGCTGCCGTCGTTGCAAAGCGATTCGAGGGTTACCAGTAGCCCCGATTGAGCGGTGTCAGGCGATTGGCAAGTGCGCAAAAAAGAAGCCCGGACCAATGGTCCGGGCTTCTTTTTTTGGAGCGTTTTGCCCGCCGGGCATGGGCGCGGCGGGGTCGAGCGGGGTCCGTCGAGTGGCCAGAACGCTTAGGTCGCCGAGATCACCTCGATACGCACGCTAGCCTCCAGATCGGCATGCACGCGGATGGCGATCTCGAATTCGCCCGTGGTGCGCAGCGGGCCCTCGGATAACCGCACCTCGGCCTTGGCAACCTCGACGCCGGCATCGGTGACAGCGGCAGCTATTTCGGCGGTACCAACCGAGCCATAGAGCCGTCCCTCATCACCGGCCTTACGGGCGATGCTGACGCTCAGCCCGTCGAGTTGCGCCTTGCGCGCCTCGGCCGCGGCCAGGGCCTCAGCGGCCTCGCGTTCCAGTTCTGCGCGGCGGGCCTCGAAGGCCTCGAGATTGGCCGCGGTGGCTGGTGCCGCCAGGCCGGTGGGGATCAGATAGTTACGGCCATAACCAGGGCGTACGGCCACCTTGTCGCCGAGATCGCCCAGGCCGCCGACCTTCTTCAGCAGGATCACGTCCACGGATGCTTACCCCTCAGTGGGAATCGGTGTAGGGCAACAGGGCCAGATAGCGGGCGCGCTTGACGGCAGTGGCCAGTTGGCGCTGATACCGGGCCGAGGTGCCGGTGATGCGGCTGGGGACGATCTTGCCGGATTCGCTGATGAAGGCCTTGAGTAGGTTCAGATCCTTGTAATCGATCTCGGTGATGCCCTCGGCGGTGAAGCGGCAGTAGCGCTTGCGACGGAAATAACGTGCCATGGTGAGATGCTCCGGATGGATAGGGGGGCGGGTCAGTCGTCATCGCGATCCTGACGCCGAGCGCGGCGCTCGCCGCGGTCGTCGTCGTCATCGCGTCGGCCCCGGCGCTCGCCGCGGTCGTCGTCATCTTCGTCGCGCCGGGGGCGGCGTTCGCCACTCCCGTCCTCGCCTTCATCGGCACCCTTGAGCAGCGGCGACGGGTCCACCACGGCCGCATCCCGTTTGATGATAAGGTTGCGCAGCACCGCATCGTTAAACCGGAAGGCAGTCTCCAGTTCGGCCAGGGCCTCGGCGTTGCACTCGATATTCATCAGCACATAGTGCGCCTTATGCACCTTGTTGATGGGATAGGCCAGTTGCCGGCGCCCCCAGTCCTCCAGCCGATGGACTTTGCCGCCATGGGCCTCGAGATTGCCGCGATAGCGCTCGACCATTGCCGGCACCTGTTCGCTCTGGCTGGGATGGACCAGAAACACCACTTCGTAATGACGCATTTGTCCCCTCACGGATATCAAGCCCCCCGGTGTCGCCTGCCGACGGTTGCCAACAGCCGCTGCCAGCAAGCCCCCGCGGAAACGGGACATCTTCTGGCGACGACCTGGGACACTGGTGGAGCAAGGAGTCATGCCCAAGCATGGGCAAGCCGAGCATTATGCCTGCCGGGCGGGCCGGGGGTCAAAAGGGTAGGCCGGCCGACAGCGCTGACGCACGAAGGGGTGATCGTTGAATTTAGCGGGTGCCCCGCAGCTGG
>REDK01000033.1 GCA_007693535.1 Chromatiaceae bacterium | reverse complement strand
CCGAGTTCCTCGAGGACCTGCTGATTGCGCAGCGAGGGTGAAGTTCGCAGAACCAAAGAGGCAGTATCTTCCGGTCGCAATTCCGCCGGGTTCAGCCGTCCAACCCCTCCATCCGGATGCGCACGATCTCCCCAGCCACTGCTTCGAGTGCCTGGATGCGGTCTAGCGCCTCGTTCATATTGGCCTCGCGCACGCGATGGGTCAGCATGATCAGGGGTACATGGGTGTCGCCCGCGGCCGGCTCCTTCTGGTTGATTGCCTCGATGCTGATACCCTGCTCGCCGAGGATGCCGGCAATGCGCGCCATGACTCCAGGGCGGTCGAGCGCGGTGATGCGCAGGTAATAGGCGGTCTCCACTGCCTCCATCGGCAGCACCGGGGTGTCGCTGAGTTCATCCGGCTGGAACGCGAGATGGGGTACTCGGTTGGTGGGATCGGTGGTCAGCGCCCGCACCACGTCCACCACATCGGCCACCACCGCCGAGGCCGTCGGGAGGGCGCCGGCACCGGCACCGTAATAGAGGGTCGGGCCGACCGCATCGCCCTTAACCAGCACCGCGTTCATCACCCCGTCGACGTTGGCGATCAGCCGCCGGTGCGGGATCAGGGTCGGATGCACCCGCATCTCGATCCCTGCCGGGGTGCGGCGGGTGATCCCCAGATGCTTGATGCGATAGCCTAGTTCGCCGGCCCAGGCGACATCCTGCGCCTGGATGCGGGAGATGCCTTCGGTAAAGGTCTTCTCGAACTGCAGCGGGATACCGAACGCCAGTGAGCCCAGGATGGTGAGTTTGTGCGCGGCATCGATGCCCTCGACATCGAAGGTAGGATCGGCCTCGGCATAGCCGCGCGCCTGTGCCTCGGCGAGCACCTCGCCGAAGTCCCGGCCCTTGTCTCGCATCTCGGTGAGGATGAAGTTGCCAGTGCCGTTGATGATGCCGGCGATCCATTCGATATGATTGGCGGCCAGGCCCTCGCGTAGGGCCTTGATGATGGGCACCCCGCCCGCCACTGCTGCCTCGAAGGCGACCATCACCCCGCGGCGGCGGGCGGCGGCGAAGATCTCGTTACCATGGGTCGCGATCAAGGCCTTGTTGGCGGTGACCACGTGCTTGCCGTTGTCGATGGCGGCCAGCACCAATTCTAACGCCGGCGAATAACCGCCGATGAGTTCGATGACGATGTCGATCTCGGGGTCGGCGACCACCGCGGCAGCATCGTCGCTGATCCGTCCGATGTCGCCCAGCCCGCTGATCCGCGCCGGATCATAGGCGCGCGCGGCAGCATGGGCGATCTGAATGGCGCGCCCGGCCCGGCGGGCGATCTCGGCGGCATTGCGGGTCAACACCGTCACCGTGCCGCCACCGACGGTGCCAAGGCCGAGCAGTCCGATTTTTACTGGTTCCATACTCGTGGTTCTCACCGGTATTCGCGCAACATTTGTTTGATCCCGCGCACGGCCTGGCGGGTACGGTGTTCGTTCTCGATCAGGCTGAAGCGGACATGATCGTCGCCGTACTCGCCGAAGCCGATGCCGGGGGAGACGGCCACCCGTGCCTCCTGCAGCATGCGCTTGGAGAAGGCGAGCGAGCCCTCGGCACGGAACGGCTCGGGGATGCGCGCCCAGACAAACATGGTCGCCTGTGGCCGCTCCACCGCCCAGCCTGCCTCGTTCAGCCCGTCGCAGAGACAGTCGCGGCGTCGCCGGTACATGTCGCGGATGTCGGCGACACATTGCTGATCGGATTCCAGGGCATGGATGGCCGCGACCTGGATGGGCGTGAAGGTGCCATAGTCCAGATAGGACTTGATCCGCGCCAAGGCGGCGACCAGATCACGATTGCCACACATGAAGCCGATCCGCCAGCCGGGCATGTTGTAGCTCTTGGACATCGAGAAGAACTCTACCGCCACATCCATGGCTCCTGGTATCTGCAGGATGGATGGCGCCTGATAACCGTCGAAGACGATATCGGCATAGGCCAGATCGTGGACGACCCAGATGCCGTGCTCATGGGCCACCGAAACCACCCGTTCGAAGAAGGAGCGGTCCACGCATTGCGTGGTGGGATTGGCCGGAAAACTCAGCACCAGCATCTTCGGTCGCGGCCAGGAATCCAAAATGGCGCGGTGCAGTTCCTCGAAGAAATCCACCTCCGGAGTCAGGCGCACATGGCGTACATCGGCCCCGGCGATGATGAAACCATAGGGATGGATCGGATAGGCAGGATTGGGCACCAGCACCGTATCGCCGGCCGACATGGTGGCCAGGGCGAGATGGGCGAGCCCCTCCTTGGAACCGATACTGACAATGGCCTCGGTATCCGGGTCCAGCATCACATCGTAGCGGTCATGATACCAACGGCAGATCGCCCGGCGCAGGCGTGGGATGCCGCGGGAGACCGAATAGCGATGGGTATCGCGACGTAGGGCGACCTCCACCAGTTTATCGACGATATGCTGGGGGGTGGGTTGATCCGGGTTGCCCATCCCGAAGTCGATGATGTCCTCGCCGCGGGCCCGCGCCGCGGCCTTCAACTCGTTGACGATGCTGAAGACGTAGGGCGGAAGCCGTTCGATGCGGCGGAAGTTCGGTTGCGGGGCGACCACTGATGGACCTCTGTGGGGTTGGCTGGGAGACAGGCTGGCAGACCGGCCCAGGGTCGGGCCCAGGCTCAGACCCGGGCTCAGACCCGGACTCAGACTGGGAGACAGGCTGACGGACACGGCGCGGGGTGCGGCCGGGCACCCGCGGCAGACGGGACCTAGTCAAACTAGGAAGTGTACCGCCAGCCCCGACGGATTCAAATGCGCAACCGCAGAGAGGCCCCGCTGGTGTGCCCCCGACCTCCCCCGATATCCCCTGGCCGCCCCGGTAAGCCGGGCGGCCTGCCCTTCTCCGCGTATCGATGGGCCGGCGCCGGGAACGGTTGCCGCGAGAAGCGATTACGAGCGGCCAGCGCGATGAGGGATTGCGGCAGGCCAGCGGTACCCAAGGTTTGCCGTGGACGCGGCTTGAAGCCGCCATCCGCAGCACTTCCGCCGCACTGGGGACCAGCGGCGCCTGCCCTGCGACCGATGCCGACGCCCGGGCCGCAACCGGGATCTCGCCGTGGGCCGCCCGAGTCAACGCCGCTCGATCGCCGAGCAGGTCCTGCCCGGCCCAGAGCGGACCATCCAGCCGGCAAACAGCCACTCCGCGCAAGCCCCCCGATGCAAAACCAGTCAACGGGCATGGTCTATGCTGATCTCACCTGTCATCAGACCCGCGGTGATCGCCATGCCCCGGCCGTTTCCGTTCGCACGATTCCTGTGCCTGCTGCTGTTGGCCCAGTTGCCAGCAGTGGCGGCGCGCGACCTGAGCCAGGATGTCCCCGGCGCTGCCGATCCCGCTGGCATCCCGCGCTTCGCCGATGCAGTCATCATCGGCTACCGGACCAGCCAGTTCGACCAGACCGAACTACCGCTGGGCCCATGGGACGATGCACCAGAGGTCCGCTATTGGGCGGATGTGCTGCAGGTGGCGGGACGCCGCACTCGCATCCTATATCTAGCCCCACCCGATGCCAGCGCCCTGGAGGTGATCCGCAATTACCAGCAGGCCCTGGAGGGGCTGGGCTACGAGGTCCTGTTCAGCTGTTCGGGGGTACGGGCATGCGGGGCGCAGGTTGGCGCCTTCTACTGGGACGACCAGTACGGCGCAAAATTCACCGACAGTCATCTGCTCAAGTACGTCTTCACCAACGGCACCGTCCGGGAGCCCCAGGTCTACGTTGCCCGCCGCCCCGGTGACGCCGCCGATGCCTATGTCTTCGTGTTCGCGGCCTGGCAGCGCAACTATGCCGAGAAGGCGGCCGACAACCGGGTCGCGGTGCTGCTGGAAGAAGTGCTGACCGAACCCATGGCGGACCGCATGGTGCTGCTGGACGCTGCAGAGATCGGGCGCGGGCTCAGCGCCGAGGGTCGGGTCGCCCTGTACGGGATCGAGTTCGACTTCGACCGCGCCAGCCTGCGACCGGAATCGGCACCGCAACTCGCCGAGATGGCAGGGCTGCTGCAAACACAGCCGGGACTGGCGGTGTTCATTGTCGGCCATACCGACAGCCGCGGCGGACTCGACTACAACATGGACCTCTCGGCCCGCCGCGCCGCCGCCGTCGTCGAGGCACTAGTCGACGAGTACGGGATCGACCGCGCGCGCCTCACCCCGATGGGGGTCGCCCACCTGGCGCCGCTGGCCAGCAATGCCAGCGAGGCCGGGCGGGCCAGGAACCGGCGCGTAGAACTGGTGGAACGCTAGCGCCTGCCATCAGCCCGCCAGGGCCTGGTGCAGATCGGCGATCAGGTCGGGCGAGTCTTCCCGTCCGATGGAAGGTCGGATCATGCCGTCGCTGATGCCGCGCCGCGTTCGTTCCGCCACGGTTAAACCATGACGAAGCCCGCGACCCGGGCATACTCGGCATACGCGCCCGCGATCCGCCTCACTGAGATCGTGCTGTGCGCACAAGGCATCGGCCTGGGCGGCGATGTCGTCGCCGCGGAACAGATTGTCAGTGCGCCGCGCGTTCGAGCGCTGTGCGATCTGCTGGTCGTAGCGGCCATCCAGCCGGCACCGCACGACCCACGGCGAACCCAGGCCCAGGTCAGGCCGGCCGCGGCCGCGGCAGGCCGCCGCTACCGGACCGCGGACGATGCTGCAGCACGGGCAGCGGGCGTGCCGCCCGGCCATTTGCGCGGCTGGTCGGTCGGCGCGCCGATGCTGGCGGGCGGCGCCGCCGCCCGCTCACCGGGAAGGGTCGATCGGCGACCCATGCAGGTCCTCGAGCAGCGCGCGCACATGGGCGAGGCCTTCGGCATCGAAGGGGATGTAGCCGAGCGGCACGGTGTCCTGCTGGCCCGGCCCCAAGGCATAGTCGATCAGGCCCAGCAGGGCCGGCAGCTTGGCGGGGTGCTGGTACGTGCGGCGCAGTAACAGCCACGACAGACCGACAATGGGATAGGCGTCGGCCGCGTCGGGATCGCGCAGGGTCTCGATGCGGCGGTCGGCCCGGATTGCCGTCACCGCCGCGGCAAAGCTGTCCTGCCCCGGGGCCACGAAGGCCCCGGCACGGTTCTCCAGCAGCGCCATCTGCAGGCCGGGCAGCAGGCCGTAGGCGTACTGGACATAACCGAGCGCGCCTGGGATTGCCCGTACCATCGCCGCCACGCCGTCGTTGCCGACCGCCGCGACCATCCGCCCCTGCTGCTGGATGGACCTGGGCCAGGCCGGTGTCATCGAGGGCGACGTTTGTGCGCCGAAGATCGGGCTGATCGCGCTCAGGTGCTGGCTGAATTTGAGGCTGGAGCCGCTGGCTCCGGCGCGCACCACCAGCACCACCGGCTCGTCCGGCAGGGCCAGGTCGGGATTGGCGGCGGCAAGCAGCGGATCGTTCCAGCGCTCGATGCCGCCGCTGAACAGGCCGAGCAAGGCCTCGCGCGAGAGGCGCAGCCCGTCGAGGCCGTCGAGGTGGTAAATCAGCGCGATGGCCCCGGCCGCCAGCGGGATCTGCACCAGGCCGCCGGGGATGGCCTCGGCCTCGGCCGCCTCCAGCGGGTAGTCGGAGCCGGCGAAGTCCAGCAGCCCCGCGCGCAGATCCTTGATTCCGCTCGCCGAGCCAGTGCCCTGATAGTCCGGGCGTAACTGTGGATGGGTGCGATGATAGTCGCGGAACCAGCGCAGATAGAGCGGTGCCGGAAAGGTCGCCCCAGCCCCGTTTAGGCGCAGGGTCTCGGGCGCGGCATGGCCGCTCGGCGCCAGCAACGTCAGTCCCGCGGCCAGCGCGGCGATCAATCCCCAACGAAACCTCGGTCTGTTCATGCGTTACCTCGGGCGGCTGGCCGGCATCGAGAAATACCGGGCACTGGGAGATGAAGCCGGTGCCGGGTGGCGCGCGGCACGGCGTCGGGTAGGCTAACCAGGCGTCGCCCGAGCCGCTACCGCAGGTCGGTCACGTCACTGTCATGTGCCGGTCATCGTCACCGGTGCCCGGCGGCCCCGTGCCCCGCGCACGTCGGTACGACCGGCAACCACGACGCCGGCCCGCGGGTGCTGACCGCCGTGGCGCTCTTGCGCGCGCTGGCCGAGGCCCACAGCGACGCGGTCGCGGACCTGATCCAGAGCTACTTGCGTGCACGCGACGGGCTCGAACCGGTCCCAGCCGACGAGCTGCTGGAGCGCGCCCGCGCCGGACTGGTCACGGTACTCGATTGCCGCCCGCCGCAGGAATACGCCCAGGGCCATATCCCCGGGGCAGTGAACATCCCGCTGGAGCAACTGGAGGCACGGCTCGACCAGTTGCCGCGTGACCGGCGGGTGGTGGCCTATTGTCGCGGCCCCTGGTGCATGCTGTCGTTTGAGGCGGTGGCACGGCTGCGCGCGGCCGGCTTCGATGCGCGGCGCCTCGCCGATGGGATGCCGGAGTGGCGCCACGCGGGACGACCGGTGGAATAGTGCGGGGTGGCCGCAGGGAACGTCCCGCGTGGTTTCCGGCCAGGTACAACGAGGCTGCTGGCGCCTGCATCTTGCTACACTCTGCCCTCTCCTGCCCCCGCCCTCAATCGGAAGCGCCGCTTTGATGATCTCCCTCCTCGACTACGGTGCCGGCAATGTCCGCAGCGTTCGCAACGCCATCGTCCGGCTAGGTTTCCGACTCAACGAGATCCGCCGGCCCGAGGACATTTTGGCCGCCGAGCGCCTGATCTTCCCTGGGGTGGGGGCCTTTGGTGCGGCGATGGAGCGGCTGCATGCGCTCGGCTATGTCGAGCCTCTGCGCGAATATCTGCAGGCTGGGCGACCGTTCCTCGGCATCTGCATCGGCTTGCAGGGGCTGTTCGAGGCCAGCGAGGAGTCCCCCGGGGTACCCGGGCTCGGCATCATCCCGGGCACCGTCCGCCGCTTTCAGGGCCCCGGGCTGACGGTGCCGCACATGGGCTGGAACGGCCTGCGCCAGCAGCGCCCGGCCGCCCTACTGGACGGCATCGATGACCACCGCTTCTACTTTGTCCATTCCTACCACGCGTTGGCCAGCCCGGCGAACGCCGACTGGGTCCTCGCCACGACCGACTATGGCGACGGCGCCTTCATCAGCGCGGTGCAGCACGGTGAGGTTGCCGCGGTGCAATTCCATCCAGAGAAGAGTGGCGTGCCGGGACTGGAGCTGCTGCGCCGCTTTCTGGTCGGCGAGACCCTGGCCCAGGCCGCCGGCCCGCTCCCGCCACGCCCCCCGACCCGGTTGGCCAAGCGGGTGATTGCTTGTCTGGATGTGCGCAGCAACGACGCCGGCGACCTGGTGGTCACCAAGGGAGATCAATACGACGTACGCGAGGCTGCCGGCGGCGCGGTGCGCAATCTCGGCAAGCCGGTGGACCTGGCCCGGCGCTATTACGACGAGGGCGCCGATGAGATCACCTTTCTCAATATCACCGCCTTTCGCGACTTTCCGCTGGCCGATCAGCCCATGCTGGAGGTCCTGCGGCGCACCTCCGAGAACGTCTTCGTCCCGCTGACCATCGGCGGCGGCATCCGCGCCTTTACCGCTGCCGACGGTACCGCCTACAGCGCCATCGACGTGGTTACCGAATACTTTCGCTCTGGCGCCGACAAGGTCTCCATCGGCTCCGATGCGGTCGACACGGTCGAGCAGGTGCGCGCGGGCGGTGGCGACGGCAACAGCGCCATCGAACAGATCGCCCACCGCTACGGCAGCCAGGCGGTGGTGATCTCGGTGGACCCACGCCGGGTCTATGTCGAGGCACCACAACAGACCGCCCACACCGTGGTCGCGACTGCTAACCCGGGACCGAACGGCGAGCGCTGGTGCTGGTTCCAGTGCACCGTACGCGGCGGTCGTGAGGGTCGCGACGTCGATGCCGTGGAACTGGCCCGCACCTGCGAAATGCTCGGTGCCGGCGAGATCCTGCTCAATTCGATCGATCGCGACGGCACCGGCACCGGCTTCGATCTGGAACTGATCGCCGCCGTGCGCGCCGCGGTCAAGATCCCGGTGATCGCCTCCAGCGGCGCGGGCCGGCCCGAACACTTCAGCGAAGTGTTCCAGCACACCGGCGCCGACGCCGCCCTGGCGGCCGGCATCTTCCACCGCCGCGAGGTCCCGATCGCCGCGGTGAAGGCACAGTTGCGCGCTGATGGCATCCCCGTGCGTGACTGAGGCGTGTGACTGGGGTGCGGAGACTCAGGCCCGCGATCGAGCTGCAGCGGGCGCCGTTCAGCCCGGTCAGCAATGGCACGAACCAAGCGCTGGTGCCGTTGCCTGATCGCTGCGGGACCTTTCGCGGGGTTCCCCGTTGGCAGGCCCTGCAACGAGTCGGCCCCGCGCATTTCGTCTCGCCTGGCGTCGCGGCTGCAAGCCGCTCCCGCGCGAAAGGTCAGCGCGAACCGGGACCATACGCACCGTGCGCCGCCCGACCCCATATAGACACGCGTTGCAAGCTCCTGGCTCGTGCCCCTTTCCTAACATCCCTGCTGGTGGCTCCCTTGACCCAGGCCCCTAACAGTCTGCATCCCGCCTCCCCCAGTCCCAGCGCTGGCGGCACCAGGCCTGGCACCAGCGGCAACCCGATGTCGCGGCCGCTGGCAGCCCAACCACGCGCCCATCAAGCGCCTCTGCCTCTCAATTCCGGTCGCGCTCGCGGGCCGGCAGTCCGTCGCCGCTGCAGCCAAGGCGCCCGCCTGGGCGGCCTGCTGCTAGGCCTGTCCCTGCTCGCCAGTCTGCTCAGCGGCTGTGCTGCGCTGCCAGGGCGGCGCGCTGCCGCCCTGCCCGACGGCCTCAGCCGCGATGACCTGCTCACCGGGATCGCCGCCTGCCATCTGCGTCGCGTCTCGCAAAACCAGGACGTCAGCGCCACCGACGCTGTCGTGATCGCCGCGGTAGAACGCTATGGCTTCAGCGTCCACCAAATGGTCGAGCGCTCCAATGAGCTGGTCCGAGCGGCAGCCGCCCCGGGCCAGCGCACCCTGCTGCGACAGGCCACCAACAACGCCTGCGAACGCCTCAGCGCGCTGACCGGAGTCGCCCCGGCCTTGGTGCGCTTCGACGAAGGTGGCCGGTTAGGCAACACCTGGGTCGTGGTCGAGGGCAAGATCACCGACGGCTTTGCCGAACGGATCATCGCCCGTCTGCGTGCCGACCGTGCCATCGGCCTGGTCATCAACAGCACCGGCGGCTCCCTGTACGAGGCGCGCCGGCTTGGCCGCTACCTGCGCGAGAACGGCCTGCGGGTCGCCGTCAACGACGTCTGCACATCGGCCTGCGTGGACGTCCTCGCCGGCGGCATCGAGCGCTACGTCACTCCGGAGGCGCGGCTCGGCATCCACCAGAGCTGGGTTCCGAGCCACCTCAGCAGCCACGAGGGCGGGCAACTCTCGGTCGTTGCTGCTGCCCTCTACCTGCGCGAAATGGGCATCGACGAAAGTGTCGCCCTCGCCGCCGCCGCAACCCCCAATGACAGCATGTACTGGATCTCCCTCCCGGAGGCCCTGGATACCCGCCTTGCCACCCGGCTGGTTGCGGCGCTGTAACCATCCAAGCTCATATCCATCGAGTAGACACCAAAGATCCCTAAACACCGGGCGCCGTTTTTCCGTGACTGCCGTGATCCGATAGGTCCACCCGGTGTTCGACCCGCGACCTTATTCGTCAATCACATCCATGGGGTCGCAGGCTCATAGGAGCGCGCTTGCGGGCGATCGACGGCGGCACAATGACGTCGCCACCGCCCGCAAGCGGGCTCCACCGTCGGCGTGGTCCTCGGCGACTTGGCGCAAGCGATTGCCAACCTGGAGTTAGCGTTGAATCGAAGGAGGTTTGCCAGCCGGTTGCCCAGTTGCAGGCTGAGATTCATTACCGAGGCTCTGGCCTGTTCGGCCAGTTCCGAGATCGAGGCGGTCTTTCCGCAGCCAGGCGGCTCGATCAGCAGAATGAGCTGCCGATCTCGATCCTTGCGAATCAGCTCGCACAGCGATTCGCTGCTGGTCCAAAAACCAAGACCGGGAACCTGCTGATCACCCCACGCTCGGCTGATCGGGCTGATTTTTGGAAGTTGAGGACAGCGATTACAGCGCATCCGGATTGCATCACGCAATCCAACTGCGGGAGGTACCCGGGCTATTGCATGAAGTGGTGGAGCCGAGGGGGATCGAACCCCTGACCTTCGCATTGCGAATCCGAAGCCCGGAAGAGCTACATATACAAATCAATCACTTATATTAATAAATCCGCGTCGGTGTGACCTGGTGTGACGATAAATCCCTGATATGGCCCTGAGTGCGTCACACCGCGCGTCACACCAGATCAGCCCGCGCCCGGGAACCGCGCGACAAGCCGTCGTGGTAGTCCAGGCTCGCCAGCACCGGCCATTCCTCGGGGGCGATCTACAGCGCGGCTCGTGCGCACCACTGGCGCTGTTGGCGATGCCGGTCAGCGCGGCAGGCCCAGATGCTCCGTCCCCCCTCGGTGGCGAGCGGTGTCTTGGAGTCCCCCGGTGAATCCGCTTGACCCACATCGTGCGAGCCTTCACGGCCTCCCGGTGGTTCGTGCTTCGACGCCGTCCTTCAGCGCCGACCGCTTATGCGGTCAGGGCCTCCGGGATCGTCACGGCTCCACACGCATCATTTCGGGTGCCCGCCCCCCCGCCGGTAGCCCATGCCAACAGGTTGCGCGCCGCGTTCACGTCGCGGTCATGCGCAGTGCCGCAATTCGGGCAGGACCAGGCCCGCACCGACAGCGGCAGTGCACCGAGCACATGCCCGCAATGCGAACAGGTCTTGCTCGATGGTGCCCAGCGATCCACAACCACCAGCACGCGCCCGTTCCACTCGGCCTTGTAGGCGATCTGGCGGCGCACCTCGCCGAGGGCGGCATCCAGGATCGCGCGGTTGAGCCCGGCCTTCTGCCGGACCCGGCGCCCTGGTTGCTCCAGCGTGCCCTTGGCCGAGGCGCACATGCCCTTGACGTGCAAGTCCTCGATGGCGATCAGCCCGGCGCCGGTCACGATGGCGTGGCTGGCCTGGTGCGTCAGCTCGCGGCGCAGATCGGCGATGCGCACATGCAGCCGGGCGCTGCGCTGGCGCTGGCGATGCCAGTTGCCCGAGCCCTTGCGACGCCGCGAGAGCACCCGCTGCGCATGCTTGAGCCGGCGCAGCAGCCGCTGCAGCGGTCGGGCATTGCCGAACCGCGCGCCGTCGCTGGTAATCGCCAGGTCCTTTACGCCGAGGTCCACACCGACGCCGTTCGGTTTCTCCGGCAGCGGTTGAACCTCCTCCTCGACCATGAACGCGGCGAAGTACCGCCCGGCCGCATCGCGGCTGATGGTCACCAGCTTCGGGATGCCCGCCGGCACGCGCGACCAGCGCACCTTCAGCGCCCCGAGCTTGGGTACCTTCAGCAGTTCGCCGGGACGATAGAGCCCGGCGACGATCCGCTGATCCAGTTGGTAGCGGATCGACTGCGCATGCCCCTTCTTCTTGAGGCGCGGGAACTTCGCCCGGCCGGCGAAGAAGTTGGCGAACGCCTGGTCCTGGTCGCGCAACTTCTGCGTCAGGATCGTGGCCGGCGCATCGGCAAGCCATTCGTAGCCGGGCAGGCGCTTTAAGAAGGTCAGCTCGCGCGAGAAGTCCACGCCCGTCACCGACTCGCCCTCGGCCCGGTACAGGTTGCTGCGCCAGGCGAGACAGGTGTTCCACACCCAGCGCGCACAGCCGAAGTCGCAGGCCAGGCGTTGCGCCTGGACGGCGGTTGGATAGATGCGCAGCTTGTAGGATCGCTGGATGGTGGGCATGGCCTGGCGAGTGTGCCTCAAACCCCGAGCATGCGGCGCACGAACCGCCGAGCCGGGCGACGGCGAAACATGGCCCCGGTGCGCCCCGCTTCGGCAAGCCTGCGGCGAATGGCGCAACGGCGCTCAAGATGGCCTCGGTCGGCCCCTGCGCCTACCGGGGCTATCGGCCTTCGTTCCATGGCCGACAGCGAATGCGCATGCACCAACCAATCCCCACTACCCCGGTGCGCCGACGCCAGCACCAGCGCCCACGCCCATCTCTGCAGCGTCCGCACGGGGCGCCAGCGCCGCTCCTCGGGCCGCTCGATCCGCAACTGAGCAGCGCCCGCCTGGAGGCGCTCGGCGCGCGGCTGACCGCGGCTCGCCTCGCCCGCGGTGCGCGCCAGACCGATCTGGCGCGCGCGGCCCATCTCTCACAAACCCATATCAGCCAGATCGAGCGCGGCGTGCGCTTGCCGCCGCTCGACACCCTGTGCGTGCTCGCGCAACTGCTGGGACTCGATCTTGGGGAACTGCTCGAGGTGCCTGCGCGCACGCCAGCGGCGCCGCACCAGGCAGCCGGCCGGCAGCCGGAAACGTCGGATGGCCGATGCTGATTGGGGCTTGGTCGGCGGGCGCCCATGTCCTTTCGGTGGCCTCGGCTGCAGCCAGGCCGTGCTGCGGCACCGCACCACCGGCGCCGAGGACGACGGCTATCCGGGCGGCCCTGGGGCGCGCCGCTGTGCCCGCCTCGCGGCGGCGGGCGACTGCCCGGCGGTGCAGCTGCAGGTCGCCTCGCAGCGCGAGGTCCTCGCCGGCGGCGCCGAGCATGACCGATTCCTCTGCGGCCACCAGCGCACCGGCACACACCTAGACGGGTGCGCCGCACCCATCGGCTGTCTGCGGCGTCACGGCTGGGCTGAGCCGCGTGCCAGCGCCAGAGTGGGCGCCGCTGCTCAAGAAGCCCCCATCAGGCCTCCGATGCCGGTCCTAAATCCCCGCGGGCGCGGGGGAATCGCTGCGCGACCCATCATCTGATCGGCCTGCGCGGGCCTATCCCCGCGGGCGCGGGGGAATCCCAAATCGCCTGGCGGTCGTTGCGTGCCGCCCGGGCCTATCCCCGCGGGCGCGGGGGAATC
>REDK01000035.1 GCA_007693535.1 Chromatiaceae bacterium | reverse complement strand
GTACTGCTGCTTCAACTGGGATTCAAGCTGCGCCTGCGCCTGCGCATGGGCGGCGCTGCCGCGGCGCCCGGCGCCTGCGCCGCCCCCGAGACTACCCGCCAGTCCCAGGGCGCCTTGCAACTGGTTCTGACTCAAATGCTGCGCTGCATAGGAGTTGCTCAGTCGCTCCGTCTCTTGGCGGACGAACCCCCCCGTCGCACTGCGGTCCTCGGTGTAGCTCCAGCGCAGCGCCCGCTCCTCACGGGTCTGCCCCTGCGCGCTCGCCGAGACCTCCAAGGCGCGCGCCTGGGAATCCGAGAACCGCAGGCTCGCCTGTTGCAGCGCTGATTCGGCCGAGGCGACCTGCTGGCTGGCTTCGCGCCCGACATCGACGCTCCAGAACAGACTCTGCGCCCCGGTGGTGATGGTGCCGGTCGTGGGGGCATTGGTCTTCAACGGCTCCAGCCGCATCGCCGCGGCCGGCGCGCTCACGTCTGGGCTCAGCTGTTTCTCGTTGTAGAAGTCGCTGCCCTGCAGGCGGCCGGCCAGGTGGGTCGCAGTCACTGCACTGCCGTAAATCAGCATGAGCGTGATCGCTGGCGTGCTGGCCATCAGCATGCCGGCCGTGCCGAGGTAGTCAGCGAGCAGCAGATCGGTCTGCCACAGCGCCATCACGCTTGGCAGCTCGAGGTTGCCGAGGCCAGCACTGCGCATCGCATCGAACTCGCCGCGCGCGGCCATGATGACGTAGAGGTTCAAGACCGCCAACACCGGCTGCCACAACTGAATCCACAGCCCGAACAGCAACCACTTGCCGACCATCTTGATGCCCATCGGTCCGAGTCCGATGGCGAAGGCCATCAGCGGCGAGACCGCGAACAGGAACGCCTCGAAGAAGGTCATCATGGGCGTCATGATGCGCTCGAAGAGCGTCGCCTCGGCGGCCCATTGGGTGTTGCGCTGCTGCACTGCCTGCATGATCGAGGCTGCCGTGGCGAAGTCCATCCGCTCGTTGGCGCGGGCAATGTTGGCCTTATCGAGCATGGGGACCATCGCGGCCATCAGCATGTAGTTCTGCGCATCGATGCCGGCGCCGGCGATGGCATCGAGGGCGGCCTGCACCGCGGCCGGGGTGTTGGCCGGTGACTCGCCGATGTGCTGCGCCACCGCCTGGGTGACCGCGGGCAGGAAGTGGGTGGTCAGGTACGGGCGCAGTTGCGCCCAGGCATCGGCGCATTCGGCAAGGAGCGGTGCGCCCCCGAGATGCAGTTCCGTGGTCACCGCCCGCAGGCTGGAGGCAAAGGCGATGGTCCAGTCCGGGTTGCGCAAGACCTCGTCGCGGGTGCGCGACTGGATGTCGAGTGCGTAGAGCACGCACTCGTTGAAGTAGTTGGTCAGCGTCCTTTCCATGTCGGCGCCGGGGGTTGGGCTGTTGGCAGCCCCGAGGGTGGCCAGCGAGAGGGTGCCGCGGCGCAGATCCTGCAGCAGTTGCAGCGGCGTGGCGAAACCCACCTCGGTCATACGCGGGGTCGCGAACGCCTGTTCGAACAGTCGCGTGGTGCCGTAGCCGATCTGGGACATGGCCGAGCCCATGAACGCCACCCCGATCGGCACGTTATCGACCGTGCGCACCGCGCCACTGCGCAGGTCCTCGAGGACGACCCGGGCGCTCGGCCCGAACAGCGCCGCGTAGAGGACCAACGCCACCAGCAGATGATGGAACTGCGGCCCCCGGGCCTGCAGCAGCCCGCCCACCACGACCAGGAAGGTGCCGAACAGGAAGCCGACGGCCACGAGTTGGGTAAAGTTGGCGGTGCCGGTCAGCATCGCCACGGCATTGAGGACCGCGGCCAGATAGGCACCGTCCCCCAGGGAGTAAATCTCGAAGGTCGGCATGTCGGAGCCTCAGCGCAGGTGATCGCCGACCAGGTGCTGCGGTGCCTTGACCGCGGCCATCAGATTAGCGTGGTACTGGGCCAGGGTCTGCGGGTTGCCGTAGCGCGTTGAGGCCACCTCATACTGCCGATGCAGTTCCTGCTGCGCGCGCTCGATCTGGGTGACGAGCTGCCCGGTGTAGGCGTGCTCCGCGCTGGCCATGGCGATCTGCGCGGCGCGCAGCAGATCGTTGAGCACCGTGTTCACCATCTCGATGGCGATCACCGGGGCGCCGACATCGACGAAGGCCCTGGCGGCGCCGACATCGTAGCGGGCAAGGTTGCGGATCATCGCCCCGTAGCCGCCGGGGGCGGTGTCGAGGAACGACCGTTCGGGCGCCGTCAGCGTGTTGTCGCCGTGCCGCAGCTTCTGCACCAAGCCGATACTGCCGCCCACCCGGGGGTCGCCGAGCAGCAGGTGGCGCACATGCTGCACCAGCCCGCGGAGATTGTTCACCTCCACCCGGGTGGGGTGCAGGCAGCGCTCGGGCGCCTGGTTGTCGCACCGATAGAGGAACACGCGATGGCCTCGCCCCTCGTCCTGAAAGGGTCCGAGGAAACGGCTCCCCCAGAGCAGGTCGTTGACGGTGACCAGATTGCCGGGGAGATGCCGCAACTGATAGTTCGGACCGCGCCCATCCGGGGCCGGCGCGGGCTCCCCGACGATGATCGTGCCGGTCACGGACATGATCGCCTCAGCCAGTTCCTGCCCCCCGCCCACGAACATGCTGGGCGCGTTGTGGCGCCGCAGGGCATGCCAGACCAGATTGCCGGCCAGCCCTGCGGCGACGCGCTGTTCGTGGCTGGTGGTATCGCGCACCTGCTCGATCGGGTCGCGCCCAGTGGTGGCCGAGCGGGTCTCGAAGACATCGCCGATGCCGCGCAGCAAGGACGCGCGGCTGGTGTCGTCCTTGAGCTTTTGGTTGAAGGCGCTGGCGACATCGTTGACCAAGCCCTGGGCCATCTGGCACGAGTTGCCAAACATCTCGTTGAGCGACTGCACCTTGCGCTGCAGATCGGTGAGATTGTCCATACAGGTCGGGCACATCGACTGCAGCGCGATCTGGAAGGCGTACCCGGCGGCATTGGCGGCGACCGCCCGCATCAGCTGCTGAAACTGATCGGCGTTGATGAAGCTGAACGAGCCGGCGAACAGATCGATGCCGCCGCATCCGGCCTGGAACGACGGCGGCACCCAGGTGACCAGGTTCTCGTTGATGATCCGATTGCGCGCGGTGACACTGCCGCCGCTGAAGACGCCACGGCGCTGGCCCAGGTGCGAGACCGGCTGGCTGACGTTCAGCATCGTGTCGAAGATGTTGCTCGTCTGCCGTGCCAGATCGCTGCTCCAAGCGGGCACGGGCAGCGCTGTCAGCAGCAGCATTGGGGCCCACAGCGCGAGCCGGACAGAGGAACGGTTGGGAGCTGGCATCGGCGACTGCCTCACTGGGTTGGGCGAAGATGCGCACGCAGATAGCGCAGCAGTTGCTGCGGATCATCAGGCAGTGGAGCGCCGGACGGCTGCATGGCAAACCCATGATCGACTGGGCGCGCACGTCGGAAGTCTGCTTCGCTGATCCAGCCGGCGGCGACCGCCGTGCGCGGGATGCGATCCTCAAGCTGCGCCAGTGACAACACCCCTTGCGCGATCGGGGCCACCGGCGGGGTCACGTCCGGATGCACGAGGAACAATGCCGGCGTGGAGACCACCCCGAGCTGTGTCGCCTGCCCCTGATCGATGCGATAGTTGGGAAACCAGCCCCCGGGCAAGGGCTGCCCATCGAGGGCGATGGCCATGACGTGGAAACCGTAGCGGGTGCTCAGCAGGTCCAGTAGCGGCGCCTGCGCCTCGCAGTACGGGCAATCGGCGCGGTAGAAAAACCAGATGACCGCGAGGCTGGCGATTCTCGTCAGCAGCGCTTCGCGTTCGGTTGCCGCCAGTTGGTTGGCGAGGTTCGCGCCGAAGGTGGCGAGCGGACGGGCGGTGGTCTCATCGAGGAACGGATCAGCGAGGACGACCCGTTGGGTGGCCTCGGCGAAGCGCGTGGCCTTGTCCATCGCCGCGCGCTGCAGGTACAAGTAGACGGCGACGTTGTGCGCACTGGGATCGTCGATGGCCTGGTCGCGAAACCGATCGAGATGCTCGCGCAGCCAGGCCGAGGACAGCGGCGCTGGCCCGTCTGCGGGCGCAGGGCCGACCGCTTCATCCGCCGCTGTCTCCACCGAGGGCGTGACCGGCGGTGGCGGTGCTGGGATGGGTTCCGGCGGCGGCGGCGGATCTTGGTAAAAGAACCAGCCCTCGGACTTGCGATCGTAGAACGCGGTCTGCGCATGCAGAACAGGTGTGCTTACCAGGGTCAACAGCGCTCCGAGGAGCGCCAGTCGGTGCCAGCGGTAGATCTCAACCATCAACGAAGGGCTCCTGGCCAGCCGAGCGCAGCAGGCGTTGCCGCAGCCGCGCCGACGCACTGCCCGCCTCGGTCGCCGTGGCCCGATCCCCAGGCGCTGGGGCTGGGGCTGGCGTCGCGTCGTCGTTGTGCTCGGCCAGCACCCCGGCCGCTGGCGCGTGTAATGCCGCTTGGAAACCGCCGCGCAACACCTGCACGCCGATGGCTGCCAAGTGGCGCAGCCGCTCCGGCCGCCCCCTTGGCGGCAGCCGGCTCAACTCGTCGATCAGCTCAGGGAACGCGCTAGTGATGCGCACCGTCAGCGGCGCAATGGCCGCAGGCTGCTTAGGCGCCGGCATGAGCGAAGAACCCCCGTGCATTGGTTGCCACCGCGTCCTGCGGGATGACGACCTGGGCGGCCGGGAACAGCGCCTCGGCGGCGGCCTGATAGAACCGACACCCGCCCCCGGCAAGGATCACCAGATCGATGTTGCGCACCTCCCGGCGCAGTGCCTGGCGCAACGCTTCCAGCGCCACCGGGGTGGTTTCCCGGGCGGCCACCTCGAGCAGGTCCTCGATCATCAACTTGCTCCCGCATTGATATAGATAGGTGCGCCCGGTGCGTAGGGCCTGCTCCAGCGTGGCTGGCTGCGCCCGCCCGCCGGCGACTTCCGCGGCCAGCGCCGCTGCCCGGTTCAGGATCACCGACATGGCCTCCAGGCTCGACCCTCCCGCGCGCTGGTGCACCTGCCCCTCGACGATCACGGACCAGTCGAGGCTGTAGTAGCCGGCATCGATGATCAGCGCGGCGCCATAGGCGATGCGATCGATGATCTCGTCGTCCGGGACCGAGGCAATGACATCCAGGTAAGCACCGATCGGTTGCGCGATCACGCGGACCTCCCCGACCTGGATATCGCCACTCTGTTTGTTGAAGTGCCTGCCGGTGAGCAGGCGTTGCAGCGCGCTCACCCGTGCCTGATCGGCGGCCTGCACCGCCGGCAGGCCGGTGACGAGCACATCGATGCGGCGGGCGCCGGTCAGGATCAGCGCCGCGCGCGCCAACGCCGCGTAGGCCTGGGTGGTGCTGTAGTCCTCGTGCAGCGTGCGCTGCCAGCCGGCCTCCAGCCGGCCCTGCTCGACCCCGGCAATCCAGCGCGTATCGTCCACCAGGATCTCGATCGGCGGATGTTGCTCGGGGGGGGCGCCATTGATGGAGGCGGCCAATAGATGGGCCGGGGCCGCGCCTGCTGGTCTGACGATGACCTGCGGTGCTGCCCCGCGCGGCCCGAAGGCGAGCTTGAGATTCGAATAGCCGATGTCGAGCCCGACCATGATCGGATCGCCGACCGCGCGGGTGGCTGGCGGCTCGGCTTCGGTGGCAGCAATCTCGGTCTCAGGTGTTATGCGTGGCATCGGGACTCCGTGGACAAAAAACGGCGCAACAACAGGTTCTGCCGACAGTCGCTGCTCGGTGCTTCGCCATCGCAACGCAAGCCGGCATAACCAGGACGAATGACGACATCGGTGGCGCTGGGTCTCACACCCCGGCAAACGAAAAACGGCGCAACAACAGGTTCTGCCGACAGTCGCTGGTCGGTGCTTCGCCATCGCAACGCAAGCCGGCACAACCAGGACCATTGACGACATCGGTGGCGCTGGGTCTCACACCGCGGCAAACGAAAAACGGCGCAACAACAAGTTCTGCCGACAGTCGCTGCTCGGTGCTCCGTCATCGCAACGCAAGCCGTCAGCAGCGCCTTTAGAGAAGGTTGGAGTATTGCACCCCTAGCGTCCGCGAACACGCAGACTCCGGTGCGGAAACACAGAGGTTAGGCGCCATGGGATCGCGGGACCGCGTGCTAGGATGGTGCCAATGCCAGACGCTGTGCACAGCCAGTGAGAACAGCCGGCGACCGTCAGGCAAGTGCATAATCAGCGCCTGGCACAGCGCGGCCAAGTCACTGAAATGTCAATCAATCACAAGAAGTGAAAACACCGATGGCGGAAACCAGAAGTGACAACACCCAGGCATGCAGCGTGGTGCCACCGGCCAGTGAGAACAGGGCGGCTGAGGCAGGCCAGTGAGAACCGAACCGTTGGCGCAAGCAGGCCAAGCGGTTGAATAGCAAGCAGAACGCAGTCAGTGAAAACTGGCTGCCAGCGCAGCGCGCCATGACATGAAAACTGCAACGGAATCCGCCGAGGTGCTGGCCCATTCGCCGACCAGTGAGAACCAGACCCCTCGGTTCCATACAGATAATAATGGGAGAACAGCGCACGATGTTCTCACTGGTCCCTATCAGGCGGCCGCGGCACAGGCGGCTGCGGGGGCCGAAGCGGCGCTCGACACCTGGGTGACAGCCGAAATGGCTTGGCTGTTCGCCTGTGCCGAGGCGGTGCGCACGGACTACGAGGCAGCGGTCGCTGCAGCACTCGCCGCCGATGCGGGACGACGCCGCGGCAAGGTCGCGGTGCGGGTGCGAGCGCACCGCGCCAAGCGCGCCACCCCGGGGGCGTGCTCGATCGAATGGGTGCAGTATTACTACGTGGCAGGGGCCGACGGGCCGCAGTACCGCACCCGCTACCTGCCACATGGCCACGAGGACAGCTATCCGGCCAGCACCTTTGCTGGCCTGGTCAAGCCGTGGCAGATGCGCTTGATCATCGATACCGAGCGGCAGATGCGCTTGATCCGCCAACGGGTCAAACAGGTGGCCGGCGTGCGCACGCAGCTGCGCCGCGTCATCCGGTCACTGCACGACGCACCAGCACCCACCGAGGCGACCGAGGCGACCGAGGCGACCGAGGCGACCGAGGCGACCGAGGCGACCGAGGCGCACGATGGCTGACCACCAGCGCTGGCGCCTGTTCGCCCGCCGCCCACCGGATGCGGCAGCGCCGCCGGCTGCCCTGGCGCCCGTCCCCGCGCTGCCGAGTGCCGCACCACCACCCGCCCCGCATCCGGACCCAGCGTGGATGCCGGCGGCGGAATCGGTGCTGGAGGTCCCCCGCTATCCGCCGTTTCGCCGTGGCCTGCCGGTCGCGCCCGTGGCGCGCCTGCTCGCCGACCAGCAGGCACTGTGTCAGGAACTGAGCGAGGTGCTTGCGCTGACCGACGCCGAGTACAGCGCGCTACTCGCCCCGGTCCTCGCGCGCTTTGCCGCCTACGTGCACCTGCTGCCGGCCTCCGAGCATCACCACCACCGCGGTGGCGGCGGCCTGTTGCGCCATGCTCTGGAGGTGGCCATGCTGACGGCCAAGGCCGCCCGGCAACAGCTATTCGCCGCCGACCGGGACCGCTATCGGCTGGAAGGACGCTGGCAACTGGCCGCCGCGGTGGCCGGCCTGCTGCATGACATCGGCAAGCCGGTGGTCGACCTCACCGTGGTCGACCGCACCGGCGCCCATGAGTGGAACCCCTACACGACCACGCTCCTGGACTGGGCGCAGGGCGCCGGGGTGCCACGCTATTACCTGCGCTGGCGGGCAGCGCGCCAACACAATGCGCACGAGGCGGCCGGCAACCTGGTCCTGCGCCACGTGCTGACCGCCGAACTGGAGACCTGGCTCGGTGCCGATCCGGCCATCATCGCGGCGATGATCGGTGCCATCAGTGCCAATCCCGGGTCCAGGCTCAGCGCCCTGGTACGCGCGGCCGACGCCGAGAGCGTGCAGCGGGACCTGCGCGAAGAACGCCTCGATCCCTGCGCCTTCGGCCTCGGCGTCCCGGTGGATCGCCACCTGATCGACGCGATGCGCCGCCTCACGGCCAGCGGCCAGTGGACGGTCAATCAACCCGGGGCACGGCTGTGGATGCTGCCCGACGGGCTGCACCTGGTGTGGCCAGACGCCGGTGAAGACATCTACCGGGAACTCGCCCGCGATCAGGTGCCAGGCATCCCCCGCTCACCCGAGACCCTCGCCGACATCCTGGTCGAGCGCGGCCACGTGGCCACCTTCAGCGCCGAGGGGCGCGACGGCCGCTTCTACCGGCGCATCACCATCGACCAGGACGGCAAACCGGTGACCTTGCGCATGCTGCTGCTCGATCATCCCGACCTCATCTATGCCGGGCGCCAGCCGCCGCTGGTGGTGCAGCCATTGGCCTCGCAGCCACCGCAGCAGGCCGATCAACAGGCCGCTCAGACCGCGCCCACTGAGCCATGGGCGGCAGCGTCGGACCTGTCTGCCGGCACCGAGGACGACGCCGAGGACGAGGACGAGAGCGCATCGCTGTCCATGGGCGACAGGCAGCCATCGGGTCCCGCCGCCGAATCGCCCCCCTGCGCGTCCCAGGCAGACGCCTGCCCACCCGCGGCGTTGCCCGATGCCTCCTCGCCGCAGCCAGAGCCGTCGAGCGCTGCCCCGCCCCAGGCCAGCGATGCCGACGCCCAAGCCTGTGCCCACCGCGACTGGCTGGCCCACCAGGGGGCAGCCGGGGCCTGGCTGCTGGAGCACATCGACCGGTTTGCTGCTGCGGCCATTGGACCGGACCCCGGGCTGCACGATGACGGCAGCCACCTGTGGGTGCGCGATCCCGACGGGCTGGCGGGCGACGAGACCGATGCAGCGAAGCACGCCCGTGATCTCCTCTGGACAGGGAAACTGATCGCCGTGCAGCCGCAGCGTCCCTATCAGCGCACCCGCGAGCGCGATGGCACCACCTGGATCGTGCTGACACCGACGTGCTCACGCCACCTGCGCGCCCTGCTCGCGGCGCCAGCGCCCCCTGAGCAACCGCCTGTACCGGCACCGGACGCCACGCCAGCCACGCCCGCTGCCGGTGCGGCTGCGAGCAGTCGTCCTCCCCGCGGCAGCCGCAAGAGCGGCGGCAACGCCGATACCCGCCTCACCAGCGTTATCGCCCGCGTGCGGGCCGGTCAGATCCCCGCCGAGCACCTGCCCCAGGGCTGGCTGCTGGAGACCGACACCATCACCCAGGTTGCCGCCGAGTTGGGCTGGCCCGCCCCGGTGCTGGTGCGCCGTCTAGGCTATCTGGGCGTCACACCCAACGAGCACGGACTGCTCATCCCGCATTGACCGCCCCCGTCAGCGATGCACTACGACAACCCCTGGCGCCCGCTCTATGAACGCGAAGCGGTGATCGGCTGGTTCGCCATCGCCGCGGCCGCCTGGTTGACCGCCCCGCTCTGGGCGCTCAACAGCATGGCGTTCTATTGGCTGGGGGCGCTCGCCCTGGGCATGGGTCTGCGATGGCTGCCGGCCCTGGTCCGCGGCATCGACCGACGCGAGCGGCTGTCAGGCCGGCCGCTGATATTCATCGATCCAGAGGTATTCGCCCGCACCCACCCGCACGACGCCGGGCAGGTCTGGCTTGGCTGGGGCTTCGAATGGCAGGCACAGCACGCACAGACGGCGCTCGACCTGCTGCGCACCGACCTGGCGCGCTTCGCACCGCGCGATCCCGCGCGTCTGGGGGCTACCTGGATTCACGGCCTCGGCGCTGATGACCAAGAGATCACCGTCCCGATGGCGCATCTGCAAGGGCATCTGCTGGTCGTCGGCACCACCGGCTGTGGCAAGACCCGGCTGTTCGACCTGCTGGTCACCCAGGCGGTGCTGCGCGGTGAGGCGGTCGTCATCATCGATCCCAAGGGCGATCAGGGACTGCGCCAATCGGCCCAGCGCGCCTGCGCCCTGAGCGGTGCACCACAGCGATTCCTGGCCTTCCACCCGGCGTTTCCGGACGCCTCGGTGCGCATCGACCCGCTGCGCAGCTTCACCCGCGGCACCGAACTGGCCAGCCGGGTCGCCGCCCTGGTCCCGAGCGAGACCGGCAACGATCCGTTCAAGGCGTTCGGCCAGATGGCGCTGACCCACGTCGTCCAGGGCCTGCTCGAGATCGGCGAGCGCCCCACCCTGGTGACCCTGCGCCGCTATCTGGAAGGGGGCGCCGAACCGCTGTTCGAGCGGGTGGTGACGGGCTACATGGATCGGGTGCGCCCGCGCTGGATCGAACACGCCGAGGGATCGCTCAGCCGCGCCCGCGATGCCACTGCCCGCGTGCGCGCCCTGCTGCGCTTCTACCGCGAGCACGTCCAGCCCAGTCATCCGAGCACCGCCATCGAGGGCCTCGCTGGCCTCATCGAGCACGAATCCGCCCACTTCGGCAAGATGATCGCCTCGCTGATGCCGGTGCTGGTCATGCTCACCAGCGCCAGTCTCGAGGAACTGCTCTCCCCGCGCGAGCAGGTCGACGACACGCGCCCGATCGTCTCGTTGCACGATGCCCTGCGCCGCCAACGCGTGCTCTATATCGGCCTGGACAGCCTCTCCGATCCCATCGTCGGCTCGGCGATTGGCAGCCTGCTGCTGGCCGATCTGGCGGCGGTCGCCGGAGCCATCTACAACAACGAACCCGACCCGGCACCGGCCAACGTCTTCGTCGACGAGGCCGCCGAGGTCGTCGCCGACCCGATGATCCAGGTCCTGAACAAGGGCCGCGGCGCCGGCCTGCGCATGACCGTGGCGACCCAAACCTTTGCCGACTTCGCCGCCCGCATGGGCAGCGAGGACAAGGCCCGCCAGGTCCTCGGCAATGTGAACAACGTCATCGCCATGCGCGTGCTCGATGCCGAGACCCAGCAATACCTCAGCGAGGGCCTGCCGCAGGTGCGCCTGCGCACGATCATGGAGACCCACGGCGCGACCACCACCAGCACCGCCCCACTCCTCTACACCGGCAACGCTGGTCAACGCCTGATGGAGGAGGAGGCGCCGCTGTTTCCGGCTGCACTGCTGGCCGAACTGCCCAACTTCGAATATCTGGCGCGCGTCTCCGGGGGGCGGGTGATCAAGGGCCGCTTACCGTTCCTGGGCCAGCCGCACCTGCCGGCGCTCCACCCTCCTCAAGGCACTGGTGGCACCCCGTGATGCCCCGTCGGTTGTTCAGCAGTACCGAGCGCCGCACCCTGGGCACCCTCGACCTGGAATGGCCCGATTCGCGGGGCTTGCTCGACCGCCTGGCCGCGCGCCTGGCCACGCAACTGCCTGATGCGGACTGCGCGACGGCCCAGCTCGCTACGGCGGCACGCGCCGGACTCAGCGCTTACCGCGAGGCACAACGCACCGGCGCCGATGACTATGCCCGCTTCAGCGCCTTTGTCGACGGCCTGGCCGAAGCCCTAGAACCGCAGTATCGGCCCTGGTTGGCGCAGTCGCTGAGTCAGCAGCAACGCCGCTGGCTCGCCCGCAGTGTCTCGTCCCCTGGCAGCGACTGATGGAAACCAACAACAGCCCCGAACGGCGCGGCCTGTGGCTGTGGGCCATCTTCTCGACGGTCCTGCTCTTCATCATGGAGTTCGTCCTGTTCGCCGCGTTCATCCCGACCGCCTGGGCTGACTACGTCGCCCGCTTCGAGCACCAGTCGCTCTATGCCTGGCACCTCGATGCCACCGCCACGGCCATCATTGAACGCGGCCAGGCCTGGTATGCCGCGCTATTCGTGCACACCGGCATCGCCCCCTGGACCTACGAGTTGTTCGCCCCCAGGGACGACATCCAACCTGGACTGGGATTCGAGCGCATGGCCCACCTGCCGCTCTGGGATTGGCTGCGCGGGCGACTCGATGTGATCTGGGGGGCGGTGGCACTGGCGCTGCAGCGCCTAGCCCTGCTGACGGCCTGGTGGCCCTTCTTCCTGCTGGCCGTGCTGGGGGCGATCGCCGACGGCCTGGTGCGGCGCCGGATTCGCGCCCACGGCTTTCATCACAGCAGTCCGCTGGCCCATCGCATCGGCATGGGCGGTCTGCTGATCCTGAGCATCGGAGTGCTGGTGCTGCTGCTGGCGCCACTGCCGTTGCCGGCGGTGGGGGTGCCGGTGCTGGCGCTCCTCACCGCCTTCCTGTCTGGCCTGGCCGCCAGCCAAACCCAGTCGCGCGTGTGACCCTGCACGAGGGCCGGCCCGACCGCGGTCAGGCTCTCGCGCTCGGGCGGCATGCCATTCTGAGCAGGCGCGCCGCCTCCTCGGCCAGCTCATCCTGCCAGGCCGCGCAATGGCCCTCGCCGGCGTGCTCCTGGAGCACGTGCCGGACCCCGGCCTGGGCGCGGATCGGCGCATCGCGCGCGATGCCGAGCCGCTCGGCGAGCGTGTCAGCGGTCTTGAAGCCGATCCCCCAGATGTCGAGGGCGAGGCGATAGGGGTTCTCGCGGACCTTCGCGACGGCCTCCTCACCGTAGGTCTTGTAGATGCGCACCGCGCGCGCGGTCCCGACCCCATGGGACTGGAGAAAGACCATGATGTCGCGGATCACCTTCTGCTCGGCCCAGGCCGCGACAACCCGCGCGCGGCGCTTCGGCCCGATGCCCGCGAGCTCCTCGAGCCGCTCCGGGGTCTGCTCGATGACCTCGAACACCGCCTCGCCGAAGGCCCGCACCAGGGTCCGGGCGAAATGCGGCCCGATGCCCTTGACCATCCCCGAACCCAGGTACTTCTCGATCCCCTCGAGACTGCGCGGCGGCACCAGCCGCAGCGTCGTGGCCTGAAACTGCAACCCATGCTGACGATCGTTGACCCAGCGCCCCTCGGCCTCGAGGTGTTCCCCGGCGCTCACGCACGCCGCCGAACCGGTCACCGTCATCAGCTCGCGCTGACCGCGCACCTGCACCCGCAGCACGCAAAAGCCGCTCTCCGGCGACTGAAAGGTCACCCGCTC